>JAAYGZ010000304.1 GCA_012727515.1 Desulfovibrionales bacterium | reverse complement strand
ATTGCGAGTTTATGCCCTATGGGTAGAGCGTAGCGACGCGGCAATCTGTAACGTATTGCTAAATCAATAATTTTGGATTGCTTCCCGCTTCGATTCCTCGCGGTCGCAATGACGAATTCCGGTTTAATCAGCATATCCTTAGCACTGGCGCGGAGGGCGCTGACCAGGCGCTCTCCGAAAACCCTCTTTTCTCCCCTTTTATTGGAATCCTGAACATATGGACATGACACACGCCATTTTGATGACCCTGGCGGGCTGGCTGCTGGGCGGATTCATTAATGGTATTGTTGGTTTTGGCGCAGCTCTGGTGGCCATGCCTGTTGTGGCCTTGGGGCTGGATATGCGCACAGCAGTGCCAACCTGTGGCCTGGTGGTGCTGTCCCTGAATGTTCAGATGGCCTGGAGCTATCGCGCCCATCTGGACACGTCCGGTATCAGGGCGCTTTTTCTTGGTGCTTTGCCCGGTGCGCTGACAGGCATTGTCCTCCTGCGGCATTTTCCGGAATCCTGGCTCAAAATGGGTCTGGGGGTTCTGCTTGCTGGCTACGCGCTCTGGGGCCTGGGCAGTGCACAGCCCCATGCCAGACGCCTGGCTGCGGGCTGGGGCGCGTTAACAGGGTTTCTTTCCACCAGCCTGGGCACAGCCTTTGGCTTTAACGGACCGCCTTTGGCTGTGTATTTGAGTTTACGTGGTGGTTCCCAGCATCAGATCAAGGCCGCACTCGGCGCTTTTTTTATTGTCAGCGGCCTGTTCATCGTGGCTGCACATGGTTTTTCCGGTCTGTACTCACTCCGCGCCCTGACTCTTTTTGCCGTGGCTCTTCCTGCGGTTATTCTTGGGGGTTGGGCTGGCATCCGCATGTCCAGGCGCTTTGGCGAAGGCCAGTTTCGACGCATCCTCTTTGTCATGATTCTGTTCATGGGCCTGAACATGCTGTGGAGCGCCCTGCCTCGCTGAAGATAACCCGTACAAAACTGGTGTACACAAGCACGCCAATCCCTCGTAAAAAAGCAGTGGCTTGTGACTTTGGCCCGGCCAGCGTAACAGCCAGGCCATGCCACAACGCACTACTACTCCCTCCATGTCCCTGCCTTCTTTTACTGACCGCGCTCGTGCGATCATTTCCAGTATTCCGCATGGATATGTTGCCACCTATGGCCAAATTGCAGCCATGGCCGGAAACAGGCGGGCTGCCAGGCAGGTGGTGCGTGTTCTGCACACCTGCTCTCAGTCTCATAATCTGCCCTGGCACAGGGTTGTAAATCGGGAGGGCCGCATTGCACTGCGTGCAGGCAGTGGTTTTTACGAACAGCAGCGGCTTCTTGCCGCAGAAGGCATTGCAGTTGATGAGTCCGGAGTCATAGACCTGGAGATATTTCTATGGCGTCCGGTTCCTTAAAAAACAATGCAGAGAAGTACAGATACTGCACGGTTATTGTGTTATGGCCTTGTGTATCATCTGGTCTGTTACCGGCTGGGGAATGCGCCAGCGATCAAAAAACTGCCTGCGACTAAGAACGCGCTTGAATGTATCTATTTCCCCGCCCTCTATAGGCAGAGCACTCTGATATGATTCATCTAAAATAGCAAAAAACACATCAGGCCGATTAGGGCCAAGCAGGTATTTTGGAGAATGAAATTCAACAACAGGAAAAGAATCCGTATTGCGCATTGTTATACCCTCTGTCATTTTTTCAATGGCCTTGGTATCCAGGTAATAAAATCCAAGTAAAGATGCCGGATCTGTTATGCCAATGGAGCGCAATTTATCTGCTGATGTATGTTCTGTAAAAAGATCATGAACACGATTCATATTGATGGAAAGAGGCTCTTGAGAACTGAGCAGAAATGTATCTGTGGCTGACATCCACAGATGAATATATGGAAAAACAGATTTGAGTGAAGCCAGAATAAGCTTAAAATGTGAACTATCCATATTATAATAAGGGAGCCATTGGCAGAGCACTCCGCCTGCACGCAATTTTTCAGCCGCAATATGAAAAAATTCTGTGGTAAACAGATTGGCATTACCGGTTTGCCACGGATTGGATGGTTCGGAAATAATCATATCATAGGTGTTGGGCATGGCAGCCAGCCAGGTTCGTCCATCCAGCTCCCGCACAACAGAACGCGGATCTGTAAAAACATTGGCACTCAGTGCCTGAAAAAATGGCGCAGCCCCAATGACTTCTGGTGAAATCTCAATGGATTCCAGAGAGTTGACCGGAAGATCCAGCACACAGCCAGAGGTTATCCCTGTTCCCAGGCCAATGACCAGGGATGAAGCAACATCCCTGGCATACAGGTATGGTAAATATCCCAGCAGCATCTGGGTTGTATTGTCTCCTTCGCTGGACCCGTCTGTCTTGCCGTTGACACGCAGAAAACGGTCCCCTGTGGTGGACTCAAAAACTGCGACACTGGCAGATCCTTCCCGGTAATACACAAGATCGTACTTCTTCATTTCCTTGGCCAGCCCGTCCTGGCCTGCAAAAAATCTGGAATATACATACACCCCGGAGTTCATGGTCACCGCGTCCCAGGTCATGGCTGCAAAAGGCAGGCTTACTGCGCCCAGGGCAATGGCTCCTGCGCCCATAGTACGCAGTGACATGGCCTTGCCGCGTGCCGCAAGCACGCCTGCGCCTGCAAGCAGGATGACTGTTGCCGCAAGCAACAAACAGCGTTCAGTGCCAAGAAAAGGAATAAGCACAAAACCCGCCAGCAATGCGCCGCTGATACTGCCACAGGTATTCCACACATAGGCGTATGAGGTGTTGGTTCCTGTGGCCTGGCTTTGGCGCTGTTGTGTCTGGGCCATGAAATGCAGGCAAATGGGAAAAAGCGCCCCATTGAGAAATGTGGGGATAAACATCAGTCCGGCACAGGCCAGAAATTCCTTGGCCATGACCACCTGCCACTTGGCCTGCATGTTGCCGAAAACAGAAACAAACCAGCCGGGCAATGCTCCAATGAGCGGAGTGGAAACAAGAATGGCCAGCCCATTGCCAAGAAGCAGCCAGGCCAGCACATCAGCAGAGCGGATGCGCTCTGCAAATCGTGACGCCACCACACAGCCACTGGCCAGGCCCAGCAAATACGTGGTCAACATGGTGGCAAAAGCATAGACAGATGTGCCAAAGACCAGGACAAGAGCATGGCTCCAGCCGTTTTCCAGAAACATGCCAACGCTGCCGGCCAGAAAAAGCACAGTTACCAGCAGGGGGATGGATGTCTCAGCCTGCACAGCAGATACTGGAGTATTTGTATGTTTGACCACAGGAGCAGGCTGTACAGGAGATGAGGTCTGTTGGCGCAGCAGGGCAACACAGAGCAGGCCAACAGCAATATTGAGCGCTGCAAAAAAATAAATGGTCACAGTAAGACCATAATATGGAATCATGAAAAACGCACTGACAAAGGCGCCGCCAGCAGCACCAATGGTATTTATGCCATAGAGAAGCCCTGTTTTCCTGCCGATTTTTTTGTTATTTTTCTCAATATACTGAACAAGAAGCGGCAGAGTTGCTCCCATAAGTACAGTGGGCGGCAAAAGCACTACAGCAGCAAGACCTACTCGAACCAGGGTATCTGCAAGCGCCATACTATGCGTGTACGGAAAGAGATGCCAGTACACACGAGCTACGCTGTTCAGCAAAAAGGGAAATGCCAGCGCATACCCGCCCAGAATTATTTCAATACCTCCATAGGCCCGGCCACAATTATGAATTCTGAGCACCCATTTGCCAGCCACAAAACTCCCCAGAGCAAGGCCCAGCATGAACATGGCCAAAACCGTGGCAATGGCCTGATGCGTACTGCCAAATACCAGCGACAACATGCGGATCCACACAACCTGATAGGCCAGGGCACAGGCTCCGGATACCATAAAAATCAGCACCAACAGTGCCTGGATTCTTTTTGCCAATCCTGTATTTCCTTGCTTTTTGCTCATCCATATCTCCATGACTTTCTTCAGAATGTACTGCGTACATGGCAACAGCTCAGTGCCGGGCGTAACCTGCGTGGCAATGATATGATTTCCTTAGCTTCTGCGCGCAGGGCCAGCCAGTCTGCACACTGCTGTATCAGCAAACCGCCTGGGCTGTCTTTCTAATTGAAGTCCATGTCAAGGCTGCGCAAACCGTATAACTACCTATGCCATATCCACAATTTTTCCTGCCCAGGCCTGATCGTACTGGACCTTGGTTCGGGTCAGCCGTATGCTGTACACATAATGGCGCTACCATGACATAGGTACAGAGAACTTTTTTGTTTTTTACCAGGTAGGATACATGAATTTTTATACAGTTATGACCCAAAGCCTGCTCTTTAAGGGCCTGCCTGAGGATGAAGTACATCAGTTAGAACGCATCAGTGAATTACGGCAGTACACAAAAGGAGACATGCTTGTGCATGAAGGAGATCAGGGCACAGGCTTTTTCGTTGTGGCTCATGGCCAGGTCAAAGTCTTCAAGATTTCCTTTGATGGCCGGGAACAAATTTTACACATTCTGGGCCCAGGAGATCCCCTGGGTGAAGTGCCGGTTTTTGCTGGTCAGACCTATCCAGCCAATGCCCAGGCTCTTGTCAATTCTCATTTGTATTTTTTCCCCCGCGTCAAACTTATTGCTTTGTACCAGGCCAGCCCATCCCTGGCCATGAATATGCTGGCGGTACTGTCCAGACGCTTGCGCGAATTTACTGTGCTCATTGAAAATCTATCCTTAAAAGAAATCCCCCAGCGCCTGGCCACGTACCTTATTTATCAGCAATCCCAGCAGCCTGTGTCTGCACGGGTCAAGCTGGACGTCAGCAAAGGCGTGCTCTCCAATATCCTGGGCGCGTCTCAGGAAACCTTGTCGCGTGTACTCAGCAAACTTACCCAGGAAGGATTGATCGAGGTGCAGGGCAAGGAAATTATTCTGCGCGACATGGACAGGCTGCACGAATTGGCTGACGGGGAAATCAAAATTTAAGGGCTGAAACGGCATTGTTCATACGGCCTGAATGATGCAGATACACAGAACCGGACCTTTGCCAGGGTGTTCTTGTTTCCATGTATTCCATTTCCTTGACCAGCACTGCCCCGGCAAGTAAAATAATGAACTCTGCGGATT
>JAAYGZ010000303.1 GCA_012727515.1 Desulfovibrionales bacterium | reverse complement strand
GACCTCACCACAACCGTGCCGGGCCAGAACAGCGCTCCAGGTGCGTCCGAGCAGATAGGTTGCAGCAGCCAGAACAAGTCCGGTCACGGCAAATCCTGCACTGAACCAATGGGCATCAATGCCTGTCCAGCGATAGAGCATTGACAGGGAATGAGCCTGACGGTCAGCATTGTCGGCATAAACAGTCACTGCAAAGACCAGGGCTGGATTTTGTTTTTCTCCAAACCTGTCGCGTACTGCAATGGTGTATGTGCCTGGTTGTGCTGCTTCAATCACAATGTGTCCGCGCCACATGCCGCCACCAAACCAATATCCTGTGAAGATCTCTTCAGGGATCAGGCGTACTGAGCCGTCCGCAGGCTGGCCGCTCAGAACAAAGTCCGGCAGAAGCTCTGTGCGCGGAGGCATGGGGCCGCTGACAGCATACTGCTCACCTGGAATAAGGCGAATGTCGCCTGGGCCAAGAAACCCTGTGCGCATTCCATCAAACAGGGACAGAAACGTGGCGGCAAAAAAAAGCATGGCCAGAACGCCAGAAAATTTTTGCAGATTCCAGACAAGTTGTTCGCGGATCATGCTGGGTCCATGGGTAAGGATTCAAGTTGGCGACGCAGTCTGCGCTTGCCCCAGATGCCGAGTACAACTGTGGGTATAAGCAGCACGCCAAAGAATTTAAGAAATTCCAGTGTAAATTCCTCAGGGTTTTGTGCAGCCATGTACATGGATATGGTCAGGGCTACAAGGACCAGAAGGTTGACAGCCAACACTAACGCTTTGTGCAGTACAAAATAACGATATTCACTCATGTTTGCCTCCATCATGAGAGGCATCGCTGCACAGCAGGAGGGAAGAAGCTGCACAGCGATGCCACCATGGGGTTATTTTTTGAAGATATCTGTCTTGGAGATATTCATGAAGCGGATGGCAACGCCTTCTGTCTTATAGTATACGCGCACTTCATCGCCAGCATCCCATGTTTTGTCAGGGAGGTTGATGTATTCATCGGGCACACCAAAGGTGGCCAGCAATTTCTGACGCTCAGAGTAAATGGTGATGGCCTTTTTGTCCTTATCAATAACCGGAAACGCCTTGGGCTTATTGGCTTCCTTGTCAAATACCAGCGGATGATCCCTGGCGATGTTCTTCTGCACATCAATGAGTTCAATGGTCAGCTCATCAAAATCCTGTGTGTCTGGATTGTAGAGTTTCACATATTTTTTATCCACATCCAACTTGATGCGATACCCGGCCTTTGGGTCTGCGCCACGCTCCATTCGCTCTGTGGGCATTGTATAGGTATGGGCTGGCAGAATAGAATAGTCAGGATGCTGCGCATCCATAGCCTTGTCCTGAATCACGGTAACAGTTTGTTTTTCTTTGTCGAACTCCACGACACGTCCTTGGTCAACCTTGCCATATTCATCGCAGCCCAAGGATCCCAGCATCAGTATTGCAGCGATCAGTCCGAGTAAGGTGGTGGTAATTTTCATGGTTGTCTCCTTAAAAATGAGCATACACGGCTAGTTGTTCTTCTTCATGGCAAGTTCTCTCTTTGCTCCCTGGACCATGCGAACAAAGATGTAGATGGACATTGCCGTGACCAGGCCAAGCACCAGGGTGGTGGACGCATTGTCCAGGAGCCTTGCGTATGCCGGGAGCCAGGGCTTAACCAGCTTGAGAAGAATGGAGACTGCACAGCCTACAACAGCCAGACCAAAAGCAATACGAATGCCGTAGCCCTTGATATATTTTGTGGCCACAGCGCCAACCTGAGCGCCCATGGCAGCGCCCACAAGCATGATCATGGCTGCAACAAGCTCTGTACGTCCCTTCCATGTATATGTTGCCGCGCCATACAAGCCGGAAATAGCCACTTCAAAAAGGTCGGTGCCAACAGCGACATGAGTCGGACAGCCAATGAGATAAATAAGAGCAGGCATACGGATCAGACCGCCGCCAATGCCCAGGATACCAGCCAGCCAGCCAGTCAGAAAACTTACAATAATCGGGAGCCATGCGGAACAGTAAATGCCTGCTTCCTTAAGATGGACCATAGGTGGAATCTTGATCCTGTGCAAAGTGGCTGCCCAGTTGATGCCCTGAACGCTTTCATCAAGGGTCTCGCCCTTGGCAGCGGCAGCACGTTCCATTTTTCTGCGCTTGGCCACGTCATGAAAGACCATCCAGGCAATACCAGCCAAAAGGGCGATATAGAGCCAGCGCACAACTTTTTCGACACTGCCCAGTCGTTCCAGCCACATGACCATCTGGGCGCCTATTTCAAAGCCGACCACTGTGCCGACAAGCATGATCAGGCCGAGTTTGTAGTCAACATTACCGAATTTGCCGTGGCGCATGGTGGAAATGAGGGATTTTCCAGCCATGTGCGCTATATCAGTGCCAATGGCAAAGGCCATGGGAAAGCCAAGAATATTCAGGCCGGGCGTAACCATCCACGCGCCGCCCATGCCAAAGAATCCACCAATAATACCAACACCAATGCCAAGAATAATAAGACCGGGCCAGAAAATTTTAACGCCAGCTATGGGCATGAGAACATAGAGCCATTCCATTGTTATATCTCCTTAGGGTTTATTGTGTGGTTTAGTGTCCGGGCAGGTTCTTGGACTTTAAGTCAATACCGATGTGGGACATGACAATGTCGGCCAGAATGCCAAAGACAACTCCTGTAATAGGGATAATAATAATGGTCAGGATCATGAACTGAAAATGACTTTCATTGTACAGGTTGGCCCACCAGGCCATAATACCACTGAGCTTGCGCGTGTCCGCGACAATAACGATGGGGGCGGCTTCTCCTCCGCCTGCGGCAAAGGTGATGCTCGGGCTGAGCACCAGCAGCGTCATAAGTGACCACCAGAGTTTGCGTAACTTCATTTTCATGGATTCCTCCTCAACGTGTTGCAGATTGCTTGGTTTCCTGGGTGCACTTCCCAATGGTGTGCGGCCCTTGCGTGATAAGAAGGAAATAGCAAAGGGTGGGCCATATCGTTTTTCTGCGTGATAATATGTATAAAAACAGCAAGGATAAAATTATTGCGCAAAATTTAAAGAACCTGTAGTGGCCAGATAAAGCGATATTTTTGCGTGTATTGCATGACAAGGAGATTCCATGCGCTATTATCATCCACCGCTCATCAGCCCGATCATTCACTTTGGACGTTCCATAAAGGAGTGGAGTATCACCCGGGTTTTATTGCTTTTAGGTGTTCCGCTCATGGCAGTTGTGCTGTTGATCATGACCTTTTCAACCTATCAGATCGCCAAACACTATCTGGTTCGGGCCTATGCGCGTAATTCGCAGACTCGCGCCCTGGCCCAGGCCTATGAACTCAAACAGATGCTCCTGGAAGCGCGCAATGAACTGCTGTATCTGGCACGCACAGAGCCCACAGCTGACTCGGTGCGGCAATACTGGCTGCATAAGCCTGTCGCGCAACGAAATCGGTATCGCGAAGTTGCCTTTCATAGCCATTCTCCTGCACGCAATTTTGTTTTGCTGAACACAGGAGAGCATATCTGGCAGTTGCCAGATGATCAGGCCTCAGCATCGAAATTCGGTGTTTTTTCACGCCAGGAAAATGATGAGGCCGGGCAGAGTAATTTTGTGCAGATTGAGCAACCGGTTCAGGTGTATTATTCTTCTGTGCCGCACAATGAATCAATGCAAAATTTGGAAATATCTGTGATCCGACTCACAACACGTGCATATGATGCACTTGGGCGATCTGCTGGAATTGTCACATTGTCTGTTGATCTTGGTGAACTACAAAAAATAATGCATATGTATAGCTCGCAACAATCTCCACTATATATATTTCCACAAGAAAAAGAACGTGTACTCAGTTTCTTTTTTGATGAAGCAGGATGGATGCTGTTTGAATCAGGGGCAAATGGTGGGCAGCGATCCAGGCTGTCCATAGATGCATTACGTTCTGGCCTGCAAGGCGATATTGGCCGCCCAGGATTTGATTCTGCATTCAGGCCCAGTCCGTTGCATGAACGATACTGGACAATGGTTACATCGGTGCAAGCCGGAAAATCCGGGCAGCTTGCACTTGGATCGTTATTTAAACAAGAATATTCTGGTGATAATGATCTTTTTGTTAATTATGCGCCTGTTGATTTTCCGGAAGATCCATCCCTGCCTCCATCCATTATTGGTGGAATTGGATGTATAGATACAAGTTTTATGTTTAAGTCTGCTATTTATGAAGTTGTCATGGCTTTATCTGTTGCACTCCTTGCTTTTATATTACTCAGCATGTGTGCTTTTTTCTATCTGAATCGCCGAATCAGCCGGCCATTGCGAATATTATGCTCTGCTATTGAAAAACGTGCCTTAAATGAAGACACATCGCACCTTGATCTATCTCCTTTGCCTAAAGAACTGCAAAACATTCAGCACACGGTAAATGTGCTGCTGATGCAGCTTCAATCTGCAAAAAATGAAATTGGTATTCGTCAATGTATGATGCTTGACCAACTTCAGCGTCAACCAGTCAGTCTGGATGAAATTATTGCGCAAAACCGAGCTGTTGATCAGAACCAGGTCAGCGAGCCTTTGTGTGGTATTGTCGGGGGGAGTCAGGCTGTACGAAATTTATATGCAATGATCCAAAAAGCATCCCAGGTTATGGCAGATGTTCTGATTGTTGGAGAGACCGGAACAGGCAAGGAGCTGACAGCAGAGGCTATTCATCATAGCAGCCCGTTGGCCAGTGGCCCATTTTTATCAATAAATTGCGGAGCACTTGACGAAAATCTTTTGTTAGATGCCTTGTTTGGCCATGTGAAAGGAGCTTTTTCAGAAGCCAAAGAAGACCGTAAGGGAGCATTTCAGGCTGCATCAGGTGGAACCTTGCATCTTGATGAAATCGGCAATGCATCTCCCAAAGTGCAACAGGCCTTGTTGCGTGCTCTTTCAGTGCGCCATATTCGTCCTTTGGGCAGTGATCAGGATATTCCTTTTACTGCCAGAGTCATTGCTGCAACCAATGTTGACCTTCTTGAATGTGCTAAAAATGGAACATTTCGTGAAGATTTATACTATAGACTTGCCGTGATTACGATCAATACCCCTTCCCTGCGCCAGAGGAAGGAAGATCTTCCGGCACTGGTACGTTATTTTTTGCGCCAAACAGCTGCACATAATAAAAATATTGAGTTGAGTCGCGGTGCTTTAGAAAAAATAATGAATTATGACTGGCCAGGTAATATTCGAGAACTGAAAAATTGCATTACCCGCTCAGTGGCATTTATGGATGGTAATATCCTTTTGGAGGAGCATATTTCTTTGGGCCGGGCAGCTGAACCAACTTCAGCCCAGAACTCAGAGAGCATTCAGCCGAAAAACTATGATGAAGTACCCACTACAGATGTGGCTGAAACGCCAGATGAGGCTGAATCTTCTGTTGCCTCCAGTCATGGAGACTATGATGATGTGCTTGAAATGCTTAATTTGCGGCAACGCGAAGCATGGCCTGATATTTTGCGCGAAGGTGGCACGAACCGTGCTTCATACCAGCGTATGCTTGGAAGCGCAATTTCTGTGCGAACCGCGCAATATGACTTGCAGGATTTTGTCAGCAAAGGGTTGCTGCGTAAAAAGGGGCGTGGCCCATCATTACGGTATGTTTTGGCTCGTTCAGAGCAATAATGGAATTTTTAATTGAGGATGTGTGCAATGAAAATGCGCGAGTGGCTGAGTGCTGTTTTTCCTAAGCAGCATCATGATCAGGAATCTGTCTTGCGTGCTTTTCGGATCCAGTATGCGCATTTTAAGGACTTGCTGGCATCCAACGCAGAGCTGGGCACGTTAATGGCGGAAATTGATGAGAAATTACGAGGCACTGCCATGTTTGGCATGAGTGAAATTCGTGCCCTGGCAACGCGCAGTGTTTTTCACACCATGCGCATGGTTACGGCCTTAAACGCTATTTCTGACCATCGCTATGGAACACTTCTGGATGATGCGGTGGGATATATCAATGCGCGGATTTCTTCCATTTTAGAGAG
>JAAYGZ010000302.1 GCA_012727515.1 Desulfovibrionales bacterium | reverse complement strand
TGGGATGCCAGGAGCTAATTTGGTATAGGCAGTGGTTAAGATGCCTCGGTTCACGGGCAGCAAATGGGTGTTAAAGGAGAGGCACATGTCCTGGCCTGCCAGAACGCTGAGTTCCTGCTCAATTTCCGGGGTGTGCCGATGCTTGGTCAGGTTGTAGGCCCGAAATGTGTCTGACACTTCACAAAACAAGGTACCTACACTGGCCTTGCGCCCTGCTCCGGATGTGCCGGATTTGGAATCCAGCACAATATCTTCTGGGCTGACAAGACGTTTTTGCAGGGCCGGATACAAGGCTAAAATGGCTGAAGTGGGATAACAACCAGGATTAGCCACCAAACCAGCGCGAGCAATTTTATCAGCGTACAGTTCTGGCAGGCCATACACAGCTTCAGGCAAGAGCTGAGGCTGAGTATGTTCAAGGCCGTACCAGGCTTCATAGACAGCTTGTGAGCGCAGGCGGAAATCAGCACTTAAATCCACAACACGTACGCCCTGGGCACGCAGATCAGCGGCCATTTCCATGGCTGTGCCATGAGGAACAGCCAGAAAAACCAGGTCACACTGGTCGGCCAGGGCTTTGGTGTCCGGGGCGGAAACAGGCAGCGTGCTCAGCGCTGAACCCTGTAAAAACGGATACAAGGCTCCCAGGGGCTTGCCTGCTTCCTTGCGCGAGGTCACACAGGTCAACTGAAAATGTGGGTGCTCCAAGAGCAGGCGCACCAGCTCCATGCCCGTATATCCTGTAACCCCAACCAATCCAACACGCTTGCACATATTTCCCCCTAACGGGCTTTTTGGATGTATTTCATGCGCAGTTCAAAGAGCATGTCTCGCAAGAGCCGCTCTTCGTGAGCATCTAAATTTCCTATGGTTTTGCGCTCCAACATGCACAAAATATCAATAGTTTGCTTGGCTGCCAGTATGTTGGGCATAAATTCCCCTGTTTCTGGCTCTGGCACTTCGCCCAAATGCACAAGGGCAGATGAACTCATGGACAGCACAAATGTGCCAAAGTCAAGCTGTGGTAATTCAGAACAGTCGCAGGACAGGTCTGCATAGTCAGCAGCCATTTTCTGTGCGCCAAGCTCTTGGGCCTGGCCAGAAGATTTTTTGGTCATAGCGGATATTCTCCTGTGTTCAAAAGCGGATGGCCTTGTTTCCAGGCCTGTTCATAGGCCTGCATGGCATCTTCCAGGGGGCGGCGAGCAGCTGAATACCCACCAGCCTGATGCAAGGATTGTTGCACAGCATACAGGCCGGCCAGCACATCTGCCCAATCCACGTATCCCATGTGGCCCAGGCGGACAATGCTGTTTTTCAGCTCTCCCTGGCCCCCGGCCATAACAACCCCATATTCCTTGGCCGCATGAGCCAGCACCGCAGAAGCAGATACTCCGCCAGGCATCCACACAGAGGTCAGGCCCCAGGTAAAGTGCGTGGGCGCAACCAGGTCCAGGCCAAGGCTGGTCAGACCTGCGCGGGCCATGCAGGTCAGGGCCCATTGCTTGCGGTACATGGTTGAAAAGCCCTGGCTGGCAAAAAGATCAAGGCTCACGGCCAGGCCCTGAATCAGGTTGACTGGCGAAGTAAATAATGTCTGGTGCCTGGTATTTTTATCGCGCTCAGCCAGCAGATTAAAATAAAAATGGGAAGCAGCATTTTTTTCCACACAGGCCCAGGCCCGCGTGCTTAAACTGATAAGGGCCAGGCCTGGCGGAAGCATAAGTCCTTTTTGAGAACCTGTGAGCAAACAATCAATCTGCCAGGCATCCATGGGGCAGGGTGAAATGCCCACCGCAGAAATTCCATCCACCACCAGAAGTACATCACGACTGGCCGTTATGGTTCCCAGCTCGTGAACCGGATGCATGACCCCGGTGGAAGTTTCAGAAGCCTGTACAAGCACGGCTTTGATTTCCGGGTGCGCGTCAAGGGCCTGGGCCACATCCTGGGGCGCAACAGCTTCTCCGGGTTGCTGCACCAGGGAAATGGTCAAAACGCCCTGGGCCTGGGCTATTTCGCGCCAGCGCTCACCAAATTTTCCACCTTCCACAACCAGCGCTGTTTCGCCTGGCTGCAGCAGATTGCTGATGGCCGCGTACATGGCTCCGGTTCCGGAGCAACTCAGGGGCAGAACCTGCTGAGTAGTGCCAAAAAGGGTTTGCAGCTTGGGGCTGAGGCTTTCCATAATACGAATAAAATCAGCCTTACGGTGATGAATCATGTCCTTGGCCAGGGCCAGGCGGACTTCTTCGGGCAGAGGCGTGGGGCCTGGGGTCAGTAGTCGTGGTTTGTTACGCATAGATATCCAAAATAAGGTGTTAATGGTGTGCTGATACGGAGCCATATTATGCCTTCCCGACTCCCCATACATGGGACAGGAAGAGCTAAGGGCCTGATTACTGCTTTCTTAGTGTGCTGTATTCCAGTCTTTGCCAATGCCCCAGTCCACAGCCAGGGGGACAGACAAGGTGTAGGCCTGGGTCATCCTGCGTGCCACTTCCGCTCCGGCTTCCTGCGCAGCCCCCTGGGGCACTTCCAGCAAAAGCTCATCGTGAATCTGCAGAATAAGCTGTGCGTCCAGGGAGGTTAAGACAGGGCTGGTATGCACTGCAAGCATGGCCTTTTTAATAATGTCAGCGGCAGAGCCCTGAACAACGGCATTGATGGCCATGCGTCTGGCTTGCTGGGCCAGGTTTGCGTTGCGCGAATTGATGTCCGGCAGCATTCGCCGACGTCCTGCCAGGGTTGTTACAAAACCTGTGGCCCTGGCGTCCATTTCAATTTCTTCATAAAACTCTTTAACTCTGGTAAGTTTGCTGAAATACACAGCAATAAATTCCTTGGCTTCTTTCAGGCTGATACCCAGTTCCCGGCCAAGTTTTTGCGGACCCATGCCATAGAGCAGGCCGAAATTGATGGTCTTGGCCTTGCGTCGTTCCTCGGCGCTGACCACCGGGCTGTCAAAAAGAATGCTTGCAGTGCGGGCGTGGATGTCTGCGCCTTCAGCAAAGGCCTGGCACAACGTTGGATCGCCAGACAGGTGAGCCAGCACGCGCAGTTCAATTTGTGAATAATCAGCAGCTACCAGCAAATGGTCGTCCGCGGCCACAAAACAGGCCCGCATCCGTGTTCCTAGCGGGCCTCGGATGGGAATGTTCTGCAGATTGGGATTACTGCTGGAAAGTCGGCCTGTGGCTGTGGCCAGATGGTTAAATGTGGTATGAATGCGGCCCTTGGCATCGGCCATGGCTGGCAATGGCTCCAGGTAGGTGGAGCGCAGTTTTTCATACATGCGAAATTCCAGAATATCTGCAACAATCTGGTGCTGGCTGGCCAGGCCCTCAAGCACTGTGCTTGAGGTGGAAAGAGCGCCTTTGGGTGTTTTGTGTTTGCTGGCCAGGCCCAGCCTGGAAAAAAGAATATCTGCCAGTTGCTGGCTGGAGCGGATATTAAAATCCTGCCCTGCCTGGGCATGAATGCGCTGGGTCAGGGCGTCCAGCTCGTGCTGCACCTGGGCCAGCAGTTGCGCACACTGAGCCTGATCAAGGCACACTCCGCGCTCCTGCATGGCCACCAGTACGCCTACCAGGGGCTGTTCCAGTTCATGCAGCAAGGTGAGCAGTTCTGAACCCGCAAGCATGGCGTACAGGGTGCGGCCCACTGCGCGTACCATTTGCCCTGGGTTGTCAGCATGGACATCAAGCTGGTCACGCAGACCATCAATAATACGCTCCAGGGAGTAATTGCGTTCTTCAGGGCTGAGCAGATACGCAGCCAGCTCAATGTCAAGCACTTCCGCACACCCATCAAGGCTCAGTTTTTTTTGTTCCTGAATCCTTTTTGTTGACGGAACAAAAACCCGCGCCCCTGTCAGGGCCTGCTCCAGATCACGCATGGGACCCATGTACAGAAATTCCTGCTTGTCCAGGCCCACGGCCCAGCCGCTCCCATGTTCCACCAGACCCACGTCCTGTCCTGCACAGGGCAGCAGGGTGCTTACCAGTTGTGCTTCCACGCGGGCAGAACCTGGCTCAGGCATTGTGTTTTCCTGGTGCGCATCCACAGGCAGGGAACCGGGCGCGACCTGGGGCTGTGCGCCAGCCAGAAGCTCCAGTTCGCGCGCCAGGGAACGAAATTCATATTCCAGAAAAAACTGGCGCAGTGCGTCCACATTGGGGGGCGCCACGCGCAACTCCTCCAGAGTCAGGTCAGGGCATAAATCCGTGCGCAGGGTGGTCAGGCGTTGGTACAGAAAAACCTGGTCCAGGTGCGGGGCCAGCAGGGTCTGCTCTTTGGTGCTTAAACGGTCAAAATTGGCACGCAGTTCCTTCAGGCTGGGATAGCGGCGCAGCAGGCCCAGGGCTGTTTTGGGGCCAACCTTGGGAATGCCTGGGATATTGTCGGCACTATCGCCAATCATGGCCTGATAATCAGCCCACTGGTCAGGTCTGAGGCTGGTGTCACGGGTAAAATCATCCAGAGTAATGATTTTTTCCTTGTTTTGTGCAGGATCCCACAAAATTACATTGGAATCCAGGCACTGGCGCAAATCCTTGTCTGCCCCAACAATAATCACATTACCTGTGGCCTTGAAACGATGCGTCAGGCTGGCAATATAATCATCAGCTTCTGCGCCATCAGCCACCAGCACCGGGATGCCTAAAAGTCCCAGTCCGGCGCGTAAGGGTTCCAGTTGCTGGCCCAGGGCTTCAGGCATGGCCGGGCGCTGGGCCTTGTAGTCCGGATAGAGGTCGTGGCGGAAAGTTGGGCCGCGCCCATCTGTAATAAAGACCAGGTGCGTGGGCTGTTCTTCGCGCAGGAGTTTAAGCAGGAGCTTAAAAATAAGAAACATGGCGCTGGTGGGAAATCCATCAGCCCGCTTAAAGTCTGGATAGGCGTAAAATCCACGATAGATAAACGCGTGGCCATCAAGTAAAAAAAGAGGCTCGGAGCCCAGCCCGAGCCGTGATTGTATGCTCATGGATAATCCTGTGGGGTACAATTAGTTGTGTGCGTCAGGTCCACCGTTTTCTGGCTCTTTTTTCTTTTTCTTCACTTCAGAGCCTGAGTGCAGACGATCCCAGATAAACTGGCTGGCTGGTTGGGAGCCGATTTTTTCCATGGGTATTTCTGCTCTGGCCATGGAGCGGTGCCCACCTGCTGAACCCACATCGCCAAAGAGGCGCTTGGCAAATTTGCCCATGTCCCGGCGCAGACCATCGCCACGAAAGACAATAACCAGCCGATCTTCTTCAATACCACTGATCATGGTTGAGGACAGGCCATGCACGCGCAGGAAAAAATCCGCCAGAATAACTAAAATATCAGCAGAATCCACCTTGCCCATGAAAATGGAAATGGTCTTGCCCACCACGCGCATTTTGCGAAAGGCCTGGGTAAAGTATTTGAGCCATTCCAGACGAAATTCAGAGCGGATGATCTTGTGCAGCAAGGGCTTGTTGTAAAATTTGGACAAATATCGAAAGGCTTTCATGTCATTGTCATGAAATTCGCGCTCAAAACTCTGGGTATCGGTCTTGATGCCATAGAGCAGGGCCGTGGCCAGGAGTTTTCCGGGGCGCAGGCCCAGATTATAGAGATATTCCGTCATGATGGTTGAATTCGAGCCATATTCTGAGACGATTTCCACAAAATCAGCCTCCACCGGGATGCCCTCAACCTTGGGATGATGATCAAAGACTGCTGAAAAATGCAGGTCAGCAAAGGCTGGATGATGGTGCGGCTGGGAATCCACCAGGGCAAACTTATCATACTGGGCAGCAAGCAGGGGCGTAAATTTTTTGGTGGGAATGCGCAGGTAGCGGATCATGGCCAGATTGTCAGGCCGGGAAACCTCATTGACATGGGCAATGCCCACCTGTTCCACGCGCCCGGCCAGGATGCGCTTTAAAGCCAGGGCCGAGGCCAGGGCGTCAGGATCAGCATTTATTAAAATGAGCCAACGTTCATTTTTATTGAATAACTCTTGGAGGGTGCCGAGTTTGTGATCCAGTTTTCTAAAATATGCCATAACCTTCTCACTTTAGTTGGAGGGGCAAACCAGCAATAACTGCGTACACCTTCTCACTGATGCTGGCAATTTTTTGATTGATACGCCCTAGTGCGCGGGCAAAGGAGCGGGCCTGACCTGACGCAGGCAGTGGCCCCAGGCCCATTTCGGTTGAAACAAAAATAAGTGATGCCCCGTGCCATGTTGCAAGCCCTTCATACAGGCTCTCACACGCTGCATTATGCATGGCGGTATCACTGTACTGCTCCCAGAGGGCGAAGAGCCAGAAATCCAGGCTGTCAATAAGCACTGTACCCTTGGTGGGGCCGACATAGTTGAGCACACTGAGCAGGTCTATGCCTGCTTCATGCACGGCAAAAGAGGCTGGACGAGCCAGACGATGCTCCTGAATCTGCTGGCGAAAGGCAAGATCTCCTGCTTTTCCGGTCACCACCACACCGTGGGGGCCAGGGCTTTGGGCCAGCAG
>JAAYGZ010000301.1 GCA_012727515.1 Desulfovibrionales bacterium | reverse complement strand
GCGTGTACACAGTGTATTGGGGCGGGAAACAGTTGTTGATGCCGGAGTGCTCGACAAAGAACTGGTGGTCACTGAAGGCCAGCTCAGGCTGAGTCCTGGAGCAGCAGTGGCCATCAGGGAGACAGCAGACAGCAGGGACGAGCAGGCTCCTGTCCAGGATGGTGGGCAGTGAACCCTTCAGCCCTTTTTATCAATCGTCCAGTCACTACCACCCTGGTCATGCTGGGCATTCTGCTTTTTGGAATCATGGCCTACAACCGGCTGCCTGTAAGCGATCTGCCCAGTGTGGACTTTCCCACCATTCAGGTTTCCGCATCCTTGGCAGGAGCCAGCCCGGAAACCATGGCAGCGGCGGTGGCCACGCCCCTGGAAAAGGAGTTTGCCACAATTGCGGGCATAGATTCCATGACCTCGACCAATGGGCTGGGCTCAACCCGCATTACCCTGCAATTTGACCTGGACCGGGACATTGATGCAGCGGCCCAGGATGTTCAGGCGGCCATTACAGCAGCCACGCGCCAATTGCCTTCAGGCATGACCACGCCACCCACATACCGCAAGGTGAATCCTGCGGATTTTCCAATTTTATATCTGTCCATTTCCTCGCCCACCCTGCGCCTTTCTGACCTGAGCGAATACGCAGAAACGCTGATGGCTCAGCGTATTTCCATGGTTAATGGCGTGGCCCAGGTCATGGTCTATGGTTCGCGTAAGTACGCAGTGCGCGTGCAACTTGATCCGGAGTTGTTGGCAGCGCGCGGCATTGGCGTGGATGAGGTCAGCGCGGCCATTACACGTGGCAATGTTAACCTGCCAGTGGGCACCGTGGCCGGGCAGGAGCGTGAATACACAGTGCACTCCAGTGGCAAGCTCATGACCGCAGATGCCTACCGGCCTTTGATTGTGGCCTGGAAAAACGGAGCGCCGGTGCGTCTTGATGAAGTGGCCAAGGTTTTTGACAGCGTGGAGCAGCCGCGTCGGGCCAACTGGTACAATTTTACCCCGGCCATGATCCTGGCCATTCAGCGCCAACCAGGCACCAACACCGTGGGCGTGGCACAGGCAGTCAAGGATTTGCTGCCCACATTTCGCTCGCAGCTCCCGGCAGCCGTGCATCTGGACATTCTTTTTGACCGCTCTGACTCCATTAAAGAATCTGTTGGCGAGGTTAAGTTTACGCTTATGCTGACCATTGCCCTGGTCATCATGGTTATTTTCTTGTTTTTGCGAAATTTTACCGCCACGCTCATTCCCAGTCTGGCCCTGCCGTTATCTGTTATCGGCACTTTTGCGGTCATGTACCAACTGGGCTTTAGTCTGAATAATATCTCTCTTATGGCCCTGACTCTGTCTGTGGGCTTTGTGGTGGATGACGCCATTGTTATGCTGGAAAATATTGTGCGCCATATGGAGCAGGGCAAGTCCCCGTTTCAGGCCGCTATGGATGGGTCCAGAGAGATTTTCTTTACCATTGTTTCCATGACTATTTCACTGGCAGCGGTATTTTTGCCCGTGCTGTTCATGGGCGGGGTTGTGGGGCGGCTCTTTCATGAATTTGCAGTGACCATTTGTTCGGCAATTCTTTTTTCAGGCCTGGTTTCCTTAACCCTCACGCCCATGCTGTGCAAACTTCTGCTGCGCTCCGGGCATGGCCAGACCCATGGCTGGTTCTATCAGCTCATGGAGTCTTTTTTTGAACACATGCGCCTGGCTTATGAAAAATCCTTGCGCCTGGTGTTAGCCCATAAATTTGTGGTGCTGCTTTTTTCTTTTGTGCTCATTGCTGTGTCTGTTCATTTGTTTCGCATGGTGCCCAAGGGCTTTATCCCCAGTGAAGACAGCGGCAGTCTGCAGATTATGGTCGAAGGGGAACAGGGCATTGCCATTGAAGCCATGGCAGAACACCAGCACGTGCTCATGGATATTGTGTCCAAAGATCCGGCAGTGGATGCCTTTATGTCAGTGATTGGGGCTGGTGGGCCCAATGCAGCGGGAAACAGTGGCCGCATTATGGTGCGCTTAAAACCCAGGGCAGAGCGCACAGAGCACGCCAATGAGGTGATGCAGCGCTTGCGCGGTGCACTTGCCCCTGTGCCAGGAGTGCGGGTTTTTCTGCAAAACCCGCCGCCTATTCGCCTGGGCGGCATGGCCACCAAGGGCCAGTATCAGCTGACCTTGCAAAGCCCGAATATAGAAGAATTATACCGCGAAGGAGCAGCCTTGGAGCAGCGCTTGCGTGACTTGCCCATGCTTCAGGATGTAAACAGTGATCTGGAAGTCAAAAATCCGCAGCTTAACATCACCATAGACCGGGACAAGGCCTCGGCTTTGGGCATTACAGCCTATCAGATCGAAGATGCCCTGGCCACAGCCTATGGCAACCGGGAGATTTCCACGATCTATGCTGCTCATAATGTCTATAAGGTTATGATTGAGCTAAAACCTGACTACCAGACCAGGCCAGACGCTCTGGCTCTTTTGTATGTGCGTGCTCCAGGCGACAAGCTGATCAGCCTGGATAGCCTGGCTTCGTGGTCCATTGGGGCTGGCCCGCTTTCTATCAATCATTCCGGACAACTGCCCGCCGTGACCTTGTCGTTTAATTTGCAGCCAGGCGTATCGCTAGGAGATGCGGTATCTGCGGTTGAAGACCTGGCCCTGCAAACCTTGCCAGATACCATCAGCACGGCCTTTCAGGGTGAGGCCCAGGCATTTCAGAGTTCATTTCAGGGCTTGTGGCTGCTTTTGCTCATGGCCATTGTGGTTATCTATATTGTGCTTGGGATTTTATATGAGAGTTTTGTGCATCCACTGACCATTCTGTCTGGCCTGCCTTCAGCCGGAGTTGGAGCGCTGCTGACCCTTTCTGTTTTTGGGCAGGACTTAAATATCTATGGTTTTGTGGGCATTATCATGCTCATTGGCATTGTGAAGAAAAACGCCATTATGATGATTGATTTTGCCTTGGAAGCCCAGCGCACAGAGCACCTTGCGCCTGGCCAGGCTATATTTGAAGGCGCGTTAGTGCGTTTTCGACCAATTATGATGACCACCATGGCCGCGCTCATGGGCACCCTGCCCATTGCCCTGGGCATGGGCGCTGGCGCAGAAGCCAGGCGTCCACTTGGCCTGGCTGTTGTGGGCGGCCTGCTTGTTTCCCAACTCTTAACGCTCTATTTTACGCCTGTATATTATATGTATATGGACAAAATCCAGCATTGGGCACGACGCATCTTTCAAAGACAACAACAATAAAAGATGTAAAGCACAAGTACAGGGAAATATGTTGCATGAATTTCCATCCCGACCTGCACCACCGCCGCAGCATTCGTCTGCAAGGTTACGACTATGCGCAGGCAGGTGCATATTTTGTAACGGTTTGTACGCAAAACAGGGAATGCCTGTTTGGTGAGGTTAGCAATGGCAAAATGCGGTTGAATGAGGCGGGGAAAATTGTCACCGCGACATGGCAGACATTGCCGCAGCGATTTCCATCGGTAGCGTTGGATGTTTTTGTTACCATGCCCAACCACATCCACGGCATTTTGTATATTGTACCCGTAGGGGCGCAATTTATTGCGCCCGGTCAATTCATCGTTTCCGATCAATCCATTGCGCCCAATCAGGAAAATCAGGGTGTGATGAATCAGGGTGTGATGAATCGGGGTGCGACAGATCAGGGCGCGACGGATCAGGGCGCGATGAATCGCGCCCCTACGTTGGGGGATATGATCCGTGTCTTGAAGGCTGTATCAACGCGGCAGATTCGTCAGGCAGGTCAGGGTAGGTTTGCATGGCAGCGCAATTATTACGAACACATCATCCGCGATGAGGCATCGTTGGCGCGTATCCGCGAATACATCATCAACAATCCGCTGCAATGGGCAATGGATCGCGAAAATCCGGTTAATATGTCATTACACGGAGAAGCGTAATGGCATTTTTCCCGAAGTCCGATTGCGCTCCTGCTGTCCGCAATAACGGCTTTGATTCATGTGCCGGGGTGGGTAGAGCTGGGCAAAGAGAGCTACATGCAGGCAGATACCACGTGTTCAGTACATTGATTCTTCCACCATGCATAATACAACACATCATTTTTATATTTCTACGAGGCAGCAGAAAATATGCAGTCAGTTGTAACAGCCAT
>JAAYGZ010000300.1 GCA_012727515.1 Desulfovibrionales bacterium | reverse complement strand
AGCCTGCACGCAGTGTACGGCTTAAAAGTATAAATAATTCAGTGAAATCAGGATAAAAATCTTATCCTCATCTGCTTCTCTCCTGAAATGGAGAAAAGCAGATGAGAAAGATCGTTCATTGCGAGCAACCAGCAGGGCGCGACAATCTATAACCTACTGATACGTCAGATATTCTGGATTAGCACAGCGCTTCCCGCTTCAATTCCTCGCGGTCGCAATGACGTGCTTCGATGTAATCAGCGCCCCCTTAATTGATAAGGGCCTGAAGTGGAGCAGGTATTCCGCCGCCGCGACGCACAAATCCGGCAGACGCGCCATTGCTGCGCACAGGAATGATCGTGGCCTCACCCAGCAGGCCACCAAAAAAGACCGTGTCCCCGGCCTGTTTGCCTGGAACTGGAATAAGCCGCGCTGCTGTGGTTTTTTTGTTAATCATGCCAATGGCCATTTCATCGGCAATAATGCCGGACAGGGTTTCCGCGCTGGTGTCTCCTGGCAAGGCAACCATATCCAGGCCCACAGAACAGACTGCGGTCAGGGCTTCGAGTTTTTCCAGGGTCAGAATGCCGCTGGCAGCAGCACTGGCAATGTTCACGTCTTCACTGACCGGAATAAAAGCCCCGCTCAAGCCCCCCACACGAGAGCTGGCAAATGCTCCGCCTTTTTTTACCGCGTCATTGAGCATGGCCAGAGCCGCCGTAGAGCCTGGCACACCAATGGCGCCCAGGCCCAGGGACTGAAAAATTTCTCCCACACTGTCCCCCACATTGGGTGTCGGGGCCAGGGATAAATCCACAATGCCAAAGTCCACGCCAAGTAACCGGGCCACTTCGCGGCCAATAATTTCGCCCACCCTGGTCACTTTGTAGGCTGTGCGCTTAATAACTTCTGAAAGTTCGCCCAGATGCGCACCTGGATTTTCCGCCACTGCCCGGTCAATGGCCCGCTTAACCACGCCAGGCCCGCTGACTCCGACGTTAATGACAGAACTGGCCTCGCCAATGCCCAGATACGCCCCGGCCATAAACGGCACATCTTCAGGTATATTGGCAAAAACCACCAGTTTGGCGCAGCCCAGGCCATCGCGGTCTGCAGTACGTTCTGCTGCTGCCTTGATGGTCCGCCCCATAAGCCCCACAGCATCCATATTGATGCCAGCTCTGGTGGACGCCACATTAATGGACGAACACATACGGTGCGTCACATCCAATGCCTCAGGAATAGCGTCAATCAGGGCCAGATCTCCCTTGGCCAGGCCCTTTTCCACCAGCGCGCTGAACCCGCCAATAAAATCCACCCCCACATCCTGAGCTGCCTGGTCCAGAGTTTTGGCCACAGCCACCATGCCTTTGCTGTCAAAAGGCGCGGCTGCCACGGCAATGGGACTGACAGAAATGCGCTTGTTGACCACGGGAATGCCAAAGCGATCCCCCACCTCATCGCAGATGGCCACCAGATCTTTGGCCATGCTGGTAATGCGTGTGTAAATAGCATCGGTAAAACGGGACAAATCATGGGACGCGCAATCCAGCAGACTGATCCCCAGGGTTACGGTGCGCACATCCAGATTTTCATTTTTAATCATGGACAGCGTGGAGAGTACTTCACGATCATGTAACATGGCTATTCTCCTAAACCCGGTGAATCGTTTCAAAAATATCTCGATGCTGCACAGAGGCATCAAGGCCGTATCCTGCGCAGACCTCAACCATGACCTGCCGCAAAGTACGGTGGTCAACATTTTTCGGCACATCCACTTCAAAAATCATAATCATGGCGTCCACGTTATCTTCTTTGGTGATAATAGCCCGAAAATGAACAACATTACACAAAAGCGAGGCAATGGCCGTGGTTACGGCAGAAATAGTGCCTGGCTGGTCTGGGCCTTTGGTTGTGATCACAAAGGGTTCATGCTCTGTGTCTGCGGCCTGCTCTGTCTGCTGGGCTGTCATGGGCCGCAAATGAGCGCTTAACTCCATGCCTCCCAGGACGTGATTAAGGGCCTGGTCCATTTCATCCAGCGCACAGCCACGCGGATTGTGGACAATAAAAATTGATGCAAACTCTGTCTGTAAAATAGTCTGGCTCACGTCCTCGATATTGCATCCAAATTGAAACAAAATCGTGGAAATGCGTGCCAGAATTCCCGGTTTATCCTTGCCAATAACCGAGAGTACAAATTTATCCATAGTTCCTCCAAGGGCAAAAGGCCTGCTCTCTTGCGCAGGCCAGGACAGGTCCTCAATCTGGATTGCTTCCCGCTTCAATTCCTCGCGGTGGCAATGACGTGTTTTGATGTAATCAGCGCGTCCTTGTCATTCCCCGCCGTAGATACGCCGGGCTTCCTCGTCACTCATGCTGAACGTATGTTCTGGTCCGGGAAAGATTCCGCTGCGTACTTCCTGAGCATACGTGGCCAGAGCGTCACGGGCTGTTTTGCCCAGTGCGGCGTATTGTTTGACAAATTTTGGGGTAAAGCGTTCAAACAGCCCCAGCACGTCATGAAACACCAGCACCTGGCCATTGCATGGCGCGCCTGCTCCAATGCCAATGGTTGGCATGGCAACCTGGCTGGTAATATGTTCGGCCACTTGCGCCGGAATACATTCCAGCACCAGCATAAATACTCCGGCCTGCTCCAAAGCCCGGGCATCATCAATGAGCTTGCGAGCAGCCTGGGCAGTGCGGCCCTGTACTTTGTAGCCGCTCAGGGCTGTGGCAGACTGCGGGGTCAGGCCAATATGACCGCACACCGGAATACCAGCCCGCACCAGGGCCTGCACCTGGGGCACAATCTCCACACCGCCTTCCACCTTAACAGCCTGGCATCCACCAGCCTGCACCAGTTGCGCGGCATTTTCCAGGGCCTGGGACACAGAAACCTGATAAGACATAAAAGGCATGTCCGTCAGGATAAAACTCTGGCCAGCGCCCCTGCACACTGCCTTGGT
>JAAYGZ010000299.1 GCA_012727515.1 Desulfovibrionales bacterium | reverse complement strand
GGCCCGGCAATATCCGTGAACTTGAAAACGTCATTGAACGCGCTGTGATCCTCTGTGCGCACCAGGACCAGATTCGTGCAGCGCAGTTGTCCGCATGGTTACGCCCCGATGCTCCTGTCACTGCTGTTGCGCAGGCGCACCATATTGCCCTGCCACAGACCGCGAGCCTGCATGACGTGCTTCATGCAGTTGAAGAACGCATGATCAGGGACGCGCTGGAAAACACAGGGGGCAATATGGCAAAAGCAGCTGCCTGCCTGGGCATCAGCGAACGCATCATGGGGCTGCGCATGAAAAAATACAGCCTGGAATATCGTTTGTTCCGCAAAAAAGAGCAGGCATAATCCACCTTTGCCCATAGCTCCACCCAACCGGCTCTGAATGCGCACCCGCGTATTTCCGGACAGCCCTGAACTCTATGCTTTTCTTGAGCGCTGCATACGATCCCGAACAATGATGGCAATGGCATTCATGCTGATGACAAGGCACAACAGCACAAGCGCTGTTCCATATTGCAGGGGCATGGTCATGGCGATTTCCGTGCCTGATGTTGCCAGCACATAGATGTGGTTGGGCAGGGCCATGACCGGGGAAAAGAGAGAATGGCCTCCGGTTTTTGTATAAAAGACGGCTGCGGTGAACATGATGACCGCTGTTTCTCCACTGGCCCGGGCAAGACCAAGAATTGCGCCGGTCAGCATACCGGGCAGGGCAGCAGGCAATACCACCTGCGCAATGGTCTGGCTTTGGGTTGCGCCAAGCGCAAGAGAGGCTTCGCGGTAAGTGGCAGGCACCTGGCGCAGGGCTTCTTCTGCCGTACCAATGATAACAGGCAGGGTCAGCACGGCCAGGGTCAGGATGCCGGACAGAAGCGAAATGCCAAACCCGCAGGTAATAACAAAAAAGCTCATGCCAAACAGTCCGAACACAATGGATGGCACGCCGGCCAGATTGTTCACGCCAAGGCGGATATATCCGGCCAGGCGTGATTTTCCGGCATACTCGTGCAGATATACAGCCGAGGCCACGCCAAGCGGAAAGGAAACAGCCAGAGAACCAACAGCCAGCAGCATTGTGCCCGTGATGCAGGGCAGAATGCCGCCTTGGGTCATGGCTTTGCGCGGTGCTTCTGTAAGAAACTCCCAGGATATTGCGGGCAGGCCGTTCCAGACAAGAAAAGCGCATACGCACAGGAGCGCAGCGATATTGATACAGGCCGCCAGGCGGAGCAGGGAAAACATGCATGTTTCCCAGATACGGCGGGATCGTGTGCTGGCACTCATATCCATCCTCCATGCTCAGCCCAGGGACTGACGGTTTTTCTCTGCAATGTGCTGCGCAACAATGTTAAAGGCCAGGGGAAACATGAACAGAACCAGGCCAATGGCAAACAGGGCATGGTAATGATCGCCTTTAAAGGGCGCTTCTGCCATTTCAGCGGCAATGGCTGCGGGCATGGGCCGGATCGGGTCAAACAGCGAGGTCGGGATGATCCCGGCTCCGCCCGCGACCATCAGCACAACCATTGTTTCCCCGATAGTGCGGGACATACCCAACATGCAGGCCGTGCCTATGCCTGAAAATGCCGCAGGAATCACCACGCGCACTGTTGTTTCCCAGCGGGTTGCGCCAAGAGCCAGCGAGGCTTCGCGCAAGGAAACAGGCACGGCATACAGCGCGTCTTCCGCCACGGAACAGATGGTCGGCACACTCATAAACGCAAGCATGATTCCGGCATTCAGAAGATTCAGCCCTGTGTCTGCGTCAAACAGGTCCTGCAGAAGCGGGGCAAAAACCACCATCCCGAAAAAACCAATCACAACAGAAGGCAGTGCAGCCAGAAGTTCAATCATGGGTTTACAGATCCGGCGCAGGCGTGACGAGGCGATTTCCGCCAGCCAGGCGGCTGTCATGACTCCAAGCGGTATGGCCATGGCCGAAGCCACGGCAGTAACGGCCAGGGAGCCGACAAGCATGGGAAAAATGCCAAACTCCGGCGGGTCTGCACTGGGATACCAGGACATGCCAAATACAAATCCGGCCAGGGCCTTTGGAAGCAACAAAGGCAGCCCTTCCAGAAGCAGAAACAGAAAAATCAGGGCCAGGAACAGCAGAGAGGCTCCGGCAGTGCCCGCCAGGGCGAGTCGGATCAGGGTTTCTTTGCGCGCATAGCCGGTCATTGTTTTGTTCCCTTAGGATATGCTGATTAAACCGAAATTCGTCATTGCGACCGCGAGGAATCGAAACGGGAAGCAATCCAAAATTATTGATTGAGCAATACGTTACAGATTGCCGCGCCCTGCCGCACTCCGTTCGCAGTCCTCACAATGACTGAGTTAATCAGCACCTCCCTTATTTTTCCAGCGGAATATAGCCGATTTCTGCCACAGCGTGCTGACCTTTTTTCGGATCAAGCAGGTAGTCCATGAGCTGCTTCACCGGGCCTGTTGGCGTGCCATTTGTAAAAATATACAACTCACGTGCAATGGGCCACTGCCGGGCCTGGGCGCTGTGCAGGGTAGCTTCGACCATC
>JAAYGZ010000298.1 GCA_012727515.1 Desulfovibrionales bacterium | reverse complement strand
TATTTGGTTTCCTGCAAACCCAGAAACGATGAAGCATGGCGCGATAAAATAAGGGAGAGATGATAGGCCAGGATGCGCGAATGGGTCATGCAGGTAATACCCACACGGTGCAAACGCAGGGCCTGAGATTCAGCAACCCACAACGGTTCTATCTCTGGCAGAAAAGGTTCCTTTTCGTGCACGTCCACGCCAAGCATGCGGATATTTTCCGCAGTGTCCCGCACCAGCACCATGCCTGCTTCAAGCTTGCCTCTGGACATGGGAATTTCATTTAAGTGCAAGGTATAACTTAATCCAGGCAGGCCAGGATTGGGGCGGATATTGATGCCAGGAAAAGGCACGCCCAGATCAAAATACAAGGCCCGGCGCAAAATGGCCAGTTCTTCATTTAAGGAATCATAGTCCAGAGCTTCGCCCAGGGCCGGAGAAATATCTAAAATAATGGGCACAGTGGGCGCAAATTCATCTTTTTGCCCGGCCAGGCCAGGGCGCGGTGCTTTTTTAGGCCCAACTGTTGGGGTTAGTGACTTGGATAATTCAGCTTTGGCATCGTGATCTTGGGGCGCTTCACGAACACGTTTGAGCACATGTCCCAGCCCGCCCAAGGCAAGGGCCAGGGTAAAAAGCTGGGGCTTGGGAAAACCAGGAACCAGGCCAAACAAAAAAACCAGCCCCCCGGCCATGAGCAGGGCCTTGGGCTGATCAAAAATCTGTTGCCCGATCTGTGAACCAACATTGACTTCTGAATCTCCGGTGCGGGTAATAAGAATACCCGCAGAAATAGATACAAGCAAAGAAGGTATCTGCGATACAAGACCATCACCAATGGTTAAAATACCATAGGTATGCAGTGCATCGCCAGCGGTCATGCCATTTTGCGTAATCCCGATAACGGTTCCGCCAACAATATTGACCAGAGCGACAATCATGCCTGCAATACTGTCGCCCTTAACAAACTTCATAGCTCCATCCATGGCCCCGTACATCTGACTTTCCTGGGCCACGCGCTGCCGGCGAGTCTGGGCTTCTTCCATATCAATGACCCCGGCCCGCATGTCCGCATCAATGGACATCTGTTTGCCAGGCATGGCGTCCAGAGTAAAACGCGCCCCCACTTCAGCCACACGCTCCGCGCCTTTGGCAATGACCAGAAACTGAACCAGAGTTAAAATAAGAAAAACCACCGCACCGACAACAAAATTACCACCCAGGGCAAAATCGCCAAACGTAAAGATAATTTCTCCAGCATCAGCTTGCAGCAGAATCAGGCGCGTTGTGGCGATATTTAAGCCCACCCGAAACAAGGTGGTAAAAAGCAGCATGGTCGGAAAAACAGAAAAATCCAGGGCAGAACGCACATACATGGACATCATGAGCATGATAAAGGACAGGGCCATGTTCAGGCCAATAAGCGCGTCAATAAGGGTCGTGGGCAAAGGCAGGATCATAAGTGTAATGACAATGACCACCAGCAGCACAATAGAAATATCATTGTGCCGGGTCACCATGCCCACGGCTGATCGCGCTATGGCAAAAGCATTCATGCGCCCTTCCCCCTTCTTGAGTGATGCGATGCGCTCTCTGTATTACCGGTCAGATGAACAAAGGCTTCTACCGCAAGTCTGGCCTCATCGTGG
>JAAYGZ010000297.1 GCA_012727515.1 Desulfovibrionales bacterium | reverse complement strand
CTCGTGTGCAGCAACAAGCCTGCTTAGCGGATCTAGCGCAGCGACGAAAATGGCTTGATGGGCTGGTTGTATCTGGCGGAGAACCGACCTGTACCCCGCAATTGCCCCGCCTGCTGGCTGACCTGAATAGCCTTGGCCTGCCTGTGAAGCTGGACTCCAATGGAACACAACCAGAATTTCTGGCTGATTTGTTGGAGACTGGCCTTATCCAGGCCGTGGCAGTGGATGTCAAAGGACCGTGGGCCTTGTATCCGCAATTAACCGGAGGAGCCTGGTCTGCCCAGGCAGCACGTACTGCCTTGACTGCTGTCTTTGCCTTGGCTCAGCGCTATCCTGGACAGGTGCTGTTGCGATGCACCAAAGTGCCCCTGCTTTCTCCAGCTGATCTGGAAGAAACCCGTGCCCAGGTGCCTGCTGATCTGGAACTGCACTGGCAGGATTTTATTACTGTCAATGCGTGATGAGCATCCCAATGCGAACCATTTTGGAGTACCCATGCCTGAACACATTGTAAAACGTGATGGTCGGATTGAAACCTGGTCTGTGGACCGCATTGCCCACGCTATTTTGAAATCCCTGTATGCCAGCGGGATTAAAGATCCGCTGCTGGCCAAACGCCTGGCAGCCAAGGTAGAAGCCAAGCTCGAAGATCAGAAACGCCCGGAACAGGAGCAGGTGCAGGACACCGTAGAGCAGGTGCTCATGGAATCCCGGCTCTACCAGGTGGCCAAGCGCTATATTGTCTATCGGGAACAGCGGCGGCAAATTCGCAGTCAGACCGAGACCTTTTTAGATATTACCCAAACCATTGACAGTTATTTGAACAAATCAGACTGGCGAGTCAGTGAAAATGCCAACATGGCCCATTCTTTTCAGGGCCTGATGTTGCATTTGTCCGGATCTGTACAGGCCAGATATGCCCTGGAAAAATATCCACAGGAAGTGCGTCAGGCCCATGAGCACGGATATTTTCATATCCATGACCTCTCCTTTGGCCTGGCTGGCTATTGTGCAGGCTGGTCCTTGCGTGATTTGCTGCGTGAAGGCTTTAATCTGGAAGGGCGCTGCTCGTCTGGCCCGCCCAAACATTTGGATTCAGCCATGGGCCAGATGGTTAATTTCTTGGGCACGCTGCAAAATGAATGGGCCGGTGCCCAGGCCTTTAATAATGTGGACACCTACCTGGCTCCTTTTGTGCGTCATGATGGTTTAAGCTATGAAGACGTCAGGCAGGCCATGCAAAAATTTGTCTTTAACCTCAACACCACATCCCGCTGGGGCGGGCAAAGTCCGTTTACCAATCTGACCTTTGATCTGGCTCCTCCTGCGCATATTGCCACTGAGCCGGTCATGCTGGGTGGTGTTCTGCAGGACAGCACCTATGGTGACTATGGCCCGGAAATGGAAATGCTGAACCGGGCATTTCTGGAAGTTATGCTGGACGGAGACTATCATGGTCGTATTTTTTCGTTTCCCATCCCTACCTATAATGTCACCACAGACTTTCCATGGGCGTCGCCAGTAGGGGAGCTGCTCTTGCAGCTCACGGCCAAATATGGTGCTCCATATTTTCAGAATTTTATCAACTCTGACCTGAAGCCCGAAGATGTGCGCTCCATGTGCTGCAGGTTACAGATGGATTTGCGTGAGTTGCGCAAGCGCACAGGCGGTTTGTTCGGAGCTGGCGATCTTACCGGATCCATTGGAGTTGTGACCTTAAACCTGCCCAAACTGGCCTACCTGGCCCAGGGCGAAGAAGATTTTTTAGATCTCATTGCTGAGTACGCAACCTTGGCCAAGGATTCACTGGAGTTTAAGCGCAAAATGGTCAGCGATAATATGGAAAAGGGCATGTTCCCCTTTTCTAAGCGCTATCTGCCCAATGGGTTTCGTGGCCATTTCAGCACCATTGGCATTCTGGGCGGGCATGAAGCCTGCCTGAATCTGTTGGGCCGGGGCATTGAGACCGAGGCTGGTACGCGCATGATGGTGCGTGTGTTGGACTATCTGCGTGAACTGACCACTGGTTTTCAGGAAGAAACAGGCAATTTATACAATCTTGAAGCCACGCCAGCCGAGGGCACCTGCTACCGCCTGGCCAAGATAGACAAGAATCTTTACGCAGATATCCAGGTTTCAGGCAATGGAACACCCTATTATACAAACTCCACCTTGCTTCCTGTCGGACACACAGCCGATGTGTTTACAGCCCTGGAGCACCAGAATCAGCTCCAGCCCAAATATACCGGCGGCACTGTTTTTCATAGTTTTCTTGGCGAGGCTGTACCAGACACCCAGGCCCTGCAGCGCTTTATCGTGCGAGCCCTGACAGAAACAAAAATTCCCTATATATCCATTACCCCGACATTTTCTGTCTGCAAGGAACATGGATACCTGCACGGAGAACAGGCCCTTTGCCCACATTGTGGCAAGGATACAGAGGTTTATACGCGAGTGGTTGGCTACTACCGCCCTGTTACATTATGGAATCAGGGCAAGCAGGCTGAATACGTGGACCGGGTCAATTATGATGCTGTTTCATGTTTTTCATAACTTCCATCAGACCGACACAAAAAAGGCCGGGCAGCGTTCAACTGTCCGGCCTTTTTTGCTGAGACACAGCAATCAGCGTATTGCTGATTGCCTTATATCCTGCGACTAACCACAGGACGATCATACATCCAGAATCGAGCCAGACTCTGTGCGCAACGCGACAAGGTTTGTACGCCACGGCGCAGCTGCAGGGTGCAGATTTCGCGCACCAATGATGAACGGCGCTCAATTCTTTGACTATGTAAAAATACAGTAACTTCTCGCATAATACCCTCTTTGTTCTAAAATATATTATTTTTTGTGATGATCGTTTTGAAGCAAGCGGCAGCTAGTATCAAATACTCACCTCGTCAAGTAAAAGTAGCCAGAATTTTTCTTCGGGATTTTGGGCCTTGAGCTTTGAACGCGCTCATTTTATGCTTCAGCCATGGCATATACACCTCGTTTATGGATAAGTGCTGGAGAGACTTCAGGCGATCTGCATGGACAACTCCTGTTTGATGCTGTGCAGGCAATCTGCCCTGGTGTAACCGGCAGGGGCATGGCCGGGCCAGCCATGCGCAAGGCAGGGGTTTATCCGGTGCTGCGCACAGAAGACTTGTCTGTCATGGGCATTACCGAGGTTCTGGGGCATTTGCCCAAAATCATGCACATGCTGGGCACTATCCGCACTGCCCTCTCTCAGGAGCGCCCTGATGCAGTGGTTCTTATTGATGCCCCTGATTTTCATTTTCGCGTGGCCCGCATTGCGCACAACCTGGGCATTCCTGTGCTCTACTATATTTCCCCCAAACTCTGGGCCTGGCGCGAGGGCCGCGTGCGTTTCATACACAGGTATGTGAAGAGACTAATTTCCATTTTACCCTTTGAGGTGGATTTCTATGCCCGCCACGGCATGAGTATTGACTATGTCGGCCATCCGCTGGTGGATGCAGTGCGCACTCCGGATATTTTATCCACGCAGCAGCATCTGCGCCGCATAGGCATTGTGCCTGGCAGCCGGGTGCGTGAAGTTTCATCCTTGATGCCAATTTTTTCCCGCGCCGCAACTTTACTCCACTCTCGTTTTCCAGGCCTGGACTTTGTATTGCCCGTGGCTCCTGGCTTGGACGCACAGTCCTTGTGTAAACTATGGAACCCACAGGTGCCTTTGCGCCTTGTCACCCAGGATCGCTATGCAACAATGCGCTCATGCCGCGCTATTCTTGCTGCCTCTGGAACCGCAACCCTGGAAACAGCACTGCTGGGAGTGCCTACTGCCGTGGCCTATACTTTTTCCGCGTTTTCCTATTGGCTGGGGACAAAATTGGTTAAAGTTCCGTATGTTTCCCTACCTAACCTTATTTTGAACCACCCTGTATTCCCTGAATTTCTGCAGCACCGTGCCCAGCCCTGGGCCTTGGCTGCTGCAGTGG
>JAAYGZ010000296.1 GCA_012727515.1 Desulfovibrionales bacterium | reverse complement strand
ATCCAACCTGAGCTTTACGATTTTCATCATAGACTTTTTTGGTCTCGTCCTGGGCAGCTTGCAGCAAACGCGAGCGCAATACTTTGAGTGCCTTTGCTTTATTTTTGTGCTGTGACTTCTCATCCTGACAGGTAACAACAATGCCCGTAGCCAGGTGAGTTATGCGAATCGCTGAGTCTGTGGTGTTTACAGACTGCCCCCCAGGCCCTGAAGAACGAAAAACATCCACACGAATATCTGAAGGATCAATTTTCACATCAACTTCTTCAGCTTCTGGCAAGATTGCTACTGTCACTGCTGAAGTATGGATACGCCCCTGGCTTTCAGTAGCTGGGACACGCTGTACACGGTGGGCACCAGATTCATACTTTAGCCGACTGTACACATTGCTTCCAGATATGGAAGCAACAATTTCCTTGAATCCGCCAGTCCCGGTCTCGCTGCTGCTGAGCACTTCTACTTTCCAGCCTTGTATCTCCGCGTAGCGCATGTACATGCGGAACACATCAGATACAAAAAGCGCAGCCTCTTCACCGCCTGTTCCTGCTCGGATTTCGAGAATGATATTTTTTTCATCCAAAGGATCACGAGGAAGGAGCAGCTGTTTGAGCAACGCTTCCTGGGCAGTAATTGACTCTTTCAGCGATTCAACTTCGACCAAGGCCAACTGGCATATTTCGGGGTCAGTATCATGTGCTAATTCCTGATTTTCCTGTAATTCTCGCGTCAGTGTTTTATAACGTGCGAATTCTTCGACAACATCGCCTAATTCCGCGTGTTTTTTCGCAATTTTTTTATAGCGGTCCTGGTCAGAAAAAACCTCTGGCACAGCGAGTTCACGCTCAAGTTCGCGATATTTTGCGGCAATAGCTTCTAGTTTATCAAACATACGCGTGTCGAAACAATCAGGCTAAAAGGAATATACACTACTTTTGTATTTTTGCATATTTTTTGCGGAATCGGTCAATACGCCCAGCAGAGTCAACAAAGCGCTGCTCACCAGTAAAAAAAGGATGGCAGTGGGAACAGATTTCCACGGCAAGCTCTGCGCCAATTGTGGATTTAGTATCAAATTCATACCCACATGCACAGCGCACATGAGTTTCATATACCTTCGGGTGCAAATCTTTTTTCATGATAACCTCCAAATAAAAAGAGAGTGGACATCTATACGGGTCCATATAGAAAAGCAAGCACTTCTTTGACGGGAAAATTATCCAGTTTGATTTTTGGCTTGATTCAGAGAAATTGTAAACGCAACAGAAAAGAGGTGATGCATAAAATCTACGTATTCAACCGCAACGCTCTCTGGGACAGAAATTCGTGATGGTGCAAAATTGACTATGCCGCGCACTCCAGCCTCAACAAGGTAGTTGGCCGCACGCTGCGCGCGTTCTGGCGGCGTGGAGATGATACCGATTTCAATATCTAGTTCGTGGACCCGCTCCTTGAGACGTCGCGAGCAGACAACTTCAAGCCCCGCAATTTCTTCACCAATTTTAAATGGATCACAGTCAAATGCGCCAACAAGAATAAAACCCCGACGCCTGAAAATACCATGACGCAGCAACGCACGTCCCAGATTTCCAACGCCAACCAAGGCGACATTCCAGGTTCGATCTATGCCAAGCGACTGTTTAATTGCGGACAAGAGATCTTGCACATAATACCCGACACCACGGACACCAAATTCACCAAAGTATGCAAGATCCTTTCTGATCTGTGAAGGGTTTACGCCGCAAGCGCGAGCCAGCCCGTCAGAAGAAACGATATTCTCCCCATCCTGCAAAAGAGCTTCCAGCACCTGGACATAAATGGCCAAACGCTGAATTGTCGCCCGTGGAATGTGTTCGCTTTTTAGTGGAATTCCCACAGTGAGTTGCCGCTCCATGTCTGTAAAGTAGTATGTACTTCACTCAAGTGGAAAGAATGTAATGAGGAAGAATTAAAGAAGGGAAAAGGGGAGCATGTCCCCTTTTCCCACCAAGATAACTAGCCAATAAAGGGGTTGGCGAAAAGCAGAATCAGGTTCACGACCAGAGCGTAAATACCCAGAGATTCAATCATGGCCAAACCAATCAGCATGGTCACTGTAATTTTGCCAGAAGCTTCAGGGTTGCGGGCAGTGCCTTCGCAAGCAGCCTTCAGGCCCAGTCCCTGAGCAATACCACAACCAGCAGCTGCCAGAGCCATGCCCAGTGCAGTGGCGATGGAGATAGCGGAAATTACTTCAGGAGTGGCTTCAGCGGCAAAAGCACAAGAAGCAACAGCAACCAGAGCAACAGTGGCCAAGACAGACAGAAAACCTTTACGCATGATACAAATCCTCCTAAAATGATAATAAATACGGTCAAATGACCATTTCCCCAACAATTAGTGTGCCTCTTCAAATGCTCCCTTCAGATACAGCATGGACAGCATGAAGAAAACAAAGGCCTGAATCACGTCAGCCAGCATAAAAAGAAAATACATCGGCACTGTCGAAAACACAGGAGCCAGGATAAAGAGCAGTGCCAAAACAATGTCTTCACCGCGAATGTTGCCAAAAAGACGAAGAGACAGTGAAAGCATACGTGCAAAGTGCCCAATCACCTCAATGGGAAACATCAACGGAGCCATCCAGCCCACCGGACCCATAAAATGGTGGATATAGTGTGCCCCATGGAGTTTAATACCCCAGTACTGGTAGTACACAAAGACAAAAACCGCCATAGATGCAGTGGTATTGATGTTTGCTGTTGGCGCATCTCCACCAGGAAACAACCCGCCAACATTACAAGACAGAATATAGATGAACAAGGTAGCAAGCACAGGAAATACCTTGCGTCCATCTTCACCCATATTTTCAACAACAAAATTTTCAAGCGCCCCTATAAAAACTTCAAAAAAATTCTGTAATCCTCGTGGAACCAAGGAGATTTTTTTGGTCGCCATAATAGCCAGAATAATCAGCACAGCCATTACGGTCCACGAATACAGAACATTCGTCGGGATTAAGCTGTGTCCGTGCGCATCAACGAGCCCGATGGCCTTAACTGCTTCCTCCACCAGAAAAATTGGATGTAAATCCCCTGCCATGTTCAAGCCTCCTTAGATTTTTTCCCCCAGAATTGAACCAATCCCCAAAGCAAAATATTCATCAGGACAGTAGAAAATCCCACCAGTATCATTGCTGCTGACGATTGTTTATACACAATCAAAGCATATAAAATAAGTGCAGATACGAGCAACCGTCCATAAAAACTCAGCATTTGTACAAGAACAGCACCTTGGCGCAAAAAAACAATCTCTTGAATAACAAGCGCTAAGGCCAAAAAATTAAGGGTTCCAAGAGCCACCCCAGCAAAAAAATCAAGCCCGTATGAAAAATGAAAAACAAAGGGCACTGACGCACAAAAAATCAACACCTGATTGACTGCCAGAGTGCGTACTTCTGACACATGAAAACCCTTTCGAAACAGAACGTGTTCAAGATTTTTACGAAGACCGATCAGCATCTGCTTCTTTTCTTTGGATTCGTTTGAGTTCTCGAAACATATTTTTGTACCCGGCAATGATTCCAAAGACGAGAAACAGCAACGTCAGCCAAGGCTTGGTATTAAAAAACCGATCCAGATAATACCCCATAGCCAGCCCGACAATCACACCGGATACAAGATGAATGCCCATCACAGAGGCTAAGCCCAATGACTCAAGGTGTTTGTTTTTCTTCCTATTAAAGAACATCTTGTATCCAATCGAATTCACTACTGAAGAGTCATATCGTGCAAATAATCACAAACCGAAGTCGAGCTAACACAGAGCCAAAGCCCACGTCAACCATACTTTTCATACTCGTTGACAATCAGAGGCGCAGAGAGTGTAAAAATTTGACAACACCATGTTTTTTAAGAAAAAAACAAACATTCCCTCTTCCTGCCTTGCCAGCGGAGCCTGATCGAACTATGTAGAAATCTTCATTGAAAATAAACCATCTCCT
>JAAYGZ010000027.1 GCA_012727515.1 Desulfovibrionales bacterium | reverse complement strand
GTGTAGTATACTCCTCATCACCAAAAACATGTTGCCCTACGGATTTGAAGGCTGTTTTTCGCGCATCACAATGAAGGCACTGGCTGTAAATCTCCCCTTCCTCGTGGCAGGGAAGGGTGGTCCATGCGTCATATTCATGCTCTTTCATGGGCAATTCAAACTGCAGCGTTTCCGTGCAATTCCGGCATGTTGATTCAGTGAGCCCGGATAGAGAACAGGTGGGTTGCCTTATCACAACAGGCAGATTCAAGTCGTGAGGCAATTTATCAATATATGTAATTTTGAGGTATCCGCATCGATTATCACAAGTAGTATAGATTTCGCCATATTCAGAGCATGTGGGGTGCTTCATAACTGTGTCTCTGACCCGTAAATGCCTGCATGGATACGATGTAATCCCCATGTCGGCAATCACTGAACTGGCAACTATACAGATTGCTAAAAATACCGTCACAAAAAACACCAGAGACCGTTTTCTCTTTTCCATTGTTCAATTCTCTTTCTTTAAATTTTCCTTGGTTCTATAAGGTAGTATAGGATTTTAATACGCCCTGTCAATCGTTTTTCACACATTTTACAGGATATTTTTTTATGCATATTCATCTGAGCAAATAAGTTTGTAAAACGATAAGCAGAATAACTGCGAACAATTCGAATTGGCAGATTTTTTATTTACTCCTTTCCTGTTACGCTTGGCCTTTCAATTCGGGGACGTTTGCACACCTCGCTCTTCTGTAGTCCAATCTTGACATGCTTATAAGCTCCCGTTAGTATTCAAGTTGCTTATGCAAAATGACACCAGCCCTTAGTCGACTAATCAAATCATGAAATTGTGATGACATTATGAGAAACAACCGCGTATTGCGTTTAACCCTGTCCGCCCTGTTTTTGGCGCTGGGCATCCTGCTGCCCTTTTTGACGGGCAACAACCGCCAATTGGGCAACATTATGAGCCTGATGCACATCCCGGTCTTGCTGTGCGGCTTTGTCTGCGGGTGGAAATTTGGCCTGGCCGTTGGCTTTGTCACGCCGCTTTTACGTTCCCTGATTGTTGGAATGCCGCCCATGCTGCCCATCGCCCTGGGAATGGCCTTTGAGCTGGCCGCCTACGGCGCCTTGGCGGGCCTGTTGTACAAAGAGCTGCCCAAAACAATCACCGGCTTGTACCTGGCCTTGATTTTGTCCATGCTGGGCGGCAGGTTGGTCTGGGGCTTGGCCAGCTACATCATCTACTCCTCCATGGGCAACCCCTTTACGCTGTCCATGTTCTGGGCCGCTGCCTTCGTGACGCCCATTCCGGGCATCCTGTTCCATATCGCCATCATCCCGCCGATTTTACTGGCGCTGAAAGAATACAAAATGTTCCCGTTGACGCAGCAGTAAAGCGCCGCAATTTCCACGCATTAACATTATGATAGATTAGACCATGAAGATGACGTTGTATCATGCATCCAAAAACCAAGGCCTGAGGATACTATTGCCCAGGGAATCCACCCACGGTGCTCCTTATGTGTATGCCACACAATCCCTGGCAATGGCTTTACTGTTTGGTGCCAAGAAGGATGATTTTGACTTCCTGATGGATGAAGAGAATGGGAGACCACGGTTGTATGAGTGCTACCCCGATGCTTTTGAGCAAGTTTATGCTCATGAGTTTTGCTCTGTTTATGAGGTAGATGGCAACCTTTTCGCCCGCCATGACGCCGTTTGGCACGCGGAGTACATTGCAGAGAGTCCTGTCCCGGTCCTAAAGGAAACCAAAGTTTTTGATTTGCACGGACAACTGATGGAGGAGATATCG
>JAAYGZ010000295.1 GCA_012727515.1 Desulfovibrionales bacterium | reverse complement strand
TTTCGTGTATATGGAAAATTGTTACATTTTATGCAGTTATACTCTGTAGGCCCTACTCTTTCAAATTGTGTTCGCTCCTATAACGAAACACGCTGTACTTGGCAATTCATAGCTGTAATTTTTACCATCACTTCTTTAGACTTCAGGCCGGACCAGGAACAACAGGCAGATATGAGGAAACGTGTTGGCAACAGGACATAATTTTTGAAAAAATTACTGCCCGAGTCGTTTTTCACGCATATATCAGGGGTGCGCGTAGAAACCGAATTGTCACCTGGTCATCAGAGCTGTGTTGATTCTGGCCAAGAAGTCCTTGCCAAAGGCAGTGGGCGTCCTTACAAACCAGCAACTCAAGCAGGAGGGGCCTGAAAATGATATCAGAAACGGTCAGTCAGTTACTTGCTGCACACGCCCATGACGGAGCTCGCCTGCGTGAGCAGTTTTTTGCCGATCAGGCAGAAGCTGTGGCTGAAGCTGCCAGGGCCATGGCTTTAAGCCTGGCTCAAGGCGGGAAGATTTTGTGGTGCGGCAATGGGGGCAGTGCAGCAGATGCCCAGCATTTTTCTGCAGAATTAGTCAATCGCTTTCTGATGGAACGCCCGCCGTTACCATCACTGGCTTTAACAACAGACACCTCGGCGCTGACAGCCATTACCAATGATTATTCCTTTGAGCAGGTTTTCAGCAAGCAGGTCCAGGCCTTAGGCAAACCAGGCGATGTGCTGGTAGGTATTTCCACGTCTGGAAGAAGTGCTAATGTCAACGAGGCCTTGCGTGTTGCTTTGGCACAAGGGCTGGTTACTATCGGGCTTGGAGGGGGCAATGGCGGCGCAATGGGCACACATTGCCATCATCTTTTGTTGGTGCCTGACAAACGAACGCCGCTGATTCAGGAAGTGCACTGTGCTATCGGGCACATGCTGTGTTATCTTATTGATTATTACCTGTTTGAAGCAGTAACAGAACTTGGTCTGCATACTTCCTGATGTCGTGATATTGTTGGTGAGGCATAGTTCACATAACATATAGAGAGGAGAGTATATGCCTATCTTTGAATATACATGCCAGAAATGTGGCAAAGAATTTGAAGAAATTGTTCTTGGCAATGAAGCCATTACATGCCCTGCTTGTGGTTCAGCAGATACAGAGAAATTGATATCCCGGGCGGTATTTCGCACCGGAGGGCCTATTGTGGCTGGATCTCCCAGCGCCAATGCCATTACCTCGCGTGGCAAAAGCGGATGCGCGGGCTGCACTGGCGGAAATTGTTCAACCTGTTGATAGTTTTTGCTTGGAATAAAGGATAGCCATGAATTTGATTCGAATTGCCACCAGGGGGAGCAAGCTGGCGCTATGGCAGGCAAACCATATTTCTGCCCGGCTGCGTGAACAGTACCCTGATTTGGTTGTGGAATTACTTGTCATCAAAACCAAGGGTGATAAAATTCTTGACGTGCCTTTGGCGAAAATCGGCGGTAAAGGCCTTTTTGTGAAAGAAATTGAAGAGGCTCTTTTGGCCGGAGAGGCGGATCTGGCCGTACATTCCATGAAAGATGTGCCAGCCCAACTTCCGGATGGCCTGAAGCTGGGTATTATTCCCCAGCGGGAAGTAGCCACAGATATGTTTTTAAGCGTTAACTACAGGAATATTGCGGACTTACCGCAGGGCGCTCGCGTGGGTACAAGCAGTTTGCGCCGCCAGACCCAGCTTATGCGTTTGCGCCGTGATGTGCAGATTGTCTCGCTGCGGGGCAATCTGGATACGCGGGTTGGCAAACTGATGGATGGCCAGTTTGATGCTATTATTGTCGCCACAGCAGGTTTACGCCGCTTAGGACTTGGCGCACCCTGCCAGCAGGAGCTGATGCCGCCGGATTTTTATCCGGCAGTGGCTCAAGGGGCCTTGGGGCTGGAGTACCGGGCAGATCGTCCGGAATTGGATACCTTGCTTGCTTTTTTGGATCATGGGCCATCAAAAGCATGTGTGGAAGCAGAGCGCGCCTTTTTATTTGGCCTGGATGGAGGCTGTCAGGTACCTATTGCAGGCTATGCCACCATGGATGACAATGCGCTTTCAATAACCGGGCTGGTGGCTGATCTGCAGGGAACAAAATTTTTATTACGCCAGGCACAAGGAACAGCAGCGCAGGCTGTGAGCTTAGGAGCACAGGTTGCACACGACGTTCTGGCTGCTGGTGGACAGGAAATTCTGGACGAAGTTTATCGCCACGGCATGGCGCATACGTAGCGCTGGCGCAGATTTTTTACATGCAGGCGGAAGGTCACCATGGCCTTCCGCCTTTTTTGTGCAGTTTTTTAAATAGATAATATGCTGAAATAAATTGTAATTAAAGTAGAAATGCTGTGTTTAATCCTCCAGACTCTTCTTCAGGGTCAAGCGCTGATTCTGATTGTGCGTCTGCGCATACCGGGCCGTGCTCTGGGTCTGCATATTTTTGAGTTAAAGAAATGCTTTTTTAACAAAGCCGTTGACCAGTGCAGCGGTTTGGCTGTGTGTTTTTGGGGTAACAGTTACAACTCTGCCTTTGGATTCAAGTTCCTGCTGCAATGTATCTCTGAGATCAAGGATGTCTGCGGGTAAATTCAGACGGCGGGCAGTGTGAGCCAGATTTTCATGAGACTTGATAACGCCAATGCAGGGTTTGTTGAGTCGTAACATAGTATGCACAGATAGCATAAACGCACTGGAAAACAGTTCTAATCCACCTATCTCATCTAAAATAATCATTTGACAGCGTTCTGCTGAACATAATTCAAGCGCTTTACGTGCAGCGTGTTCAAGCACTTCAGGAAAAGACTGCCCCTTATACAGAAAAACTCCCTTGAGTTCTTGTGTATAAATGCCTTCAAGAGCAGGTAATGCTCCATTCACAGTACACGCGCGAAATCCACACGGAACCCCATCTTCAAAAAGACGTTGGATAACCAGGCCAGATATATTTTGTTCATACGGTAACAATGTATTTCTGAGTATCGTTGATTTTCCAACACATATCGGTCCTTGCAAAAATAAGTTCATTACTCTTCAGGCCTCATACTTATTTGGGCAATTATTTTTAATAATTTACGTATATTGTCAGGATAGTGATATGAAAAGTATTGCAATGTGCACAGAGCTGATTTGAAATTCATCGTACACAAGATAAAATAATGAAAAATTTTTGTAAAAAGATAGCCAGTCACGGTTTGCATAAAAAACGAGACAGCGTTGCCCTGAACAGGGTCGTTTTCTATACATCCAGCATTATGGAAAAATCAGCTGTTATCTATGCCGAATTGGTTCAGTATGCCTGCCACTACGCGAAAAAGAGTTCCATTAAACGCTGTGCCCTTGGCGAGAATTGTCTGGCAGTGGAAAGTGATCTGGGTTGTGGGCTTGCTTTTTTAGAGCGAAGTTTCTGGGGTGTCATGCCCAGCCGCAATGAACTGAACGCCCTGGAACAAGAAATATCTTCCATGCGCCTTGAGACTCTTATCCCCAAATATCTTGATGACGATGCTCTTACTGTGGCCCTGGCTTTTGCGGCCATTAATTCTGTGTGTGTTGCTTCAAGTGGATATGCACCGGGAGAGTTTGCCCTGCGAAATATACTGGACACGCATAAGCGCCTGGGAATGGTTGGTTTTTTCTGTCCTCTTCTGCCGGAAGTACGCGCCAGTGGTATTGATCTTGAGATTTTTGAACTCCGAGACATAGCCGGAACACATCGGCCCCAGGCAGCGGCAGAAATTATGCCCCATTGTGATCTGGTTGTTTTTACCGGCTCAACCTTTGTCAATAAAACCTTTCATTTTTACCAACCGTATCTTGCGTCCGGAGCTGATGTGTACATCCTTGGACCAAGTACCCCGCTTGCTTCAGTGTTATGCAAAAATTTTAGTCTGGGGGGCAGTTTGGTACGTGCGGAGAGTGAAGACGATGTTTTTAACGCTATCCGCCAGGGATACAATTATCGTCGTCTGCAACCCTGGCTGACCAAGGTTGTTGCCTATCGTGTGTAAAAAACTGTGTGTTACTGTCGGACTGCACTTGTGCCTGAACAATGAAAACAGCGTGAAAGTAGTACAGAGGAGGAAAGGAATGGCCAGACAATTTTACGTGTTGTTTGCACTCTGCCTGATTTTTTCAGCCACTGCGGCCCTGGCAGATGAACTGGAAACGGTTGAGTTGGAAGTGCTTGAAGTCAGCGTTCCCAAAGACACTATGGAGCAGATTACCCAGGTGGAAATGGAACGTAAAAGCGCAGTCACCCTGAAGGATGCCTTACAGGGTGTGCCTGGTGTGGAGCTTGGGCATAGTGG
>JAAYGZ010000294.1 GCA_012727515.1 Desulfovibrionales bacterium | reverse complement strand
CAGCGCGTACCCCAAAATCACTAGGCTTGTATGTGCCTGTTCAGGGCTGTGATATGTGCAGCCAGGAGGCTGAAGAACGCTTTGAGCGCTCCTTGCAGGCTGGCTTTGCCCATGTGCAGTTGTCTGATCGGATTACCAAACGCTATGAGTATGCTCGCTAAAAAGCTGCTGATTTGATGCACGGCTCCCACCGGAGTCATCCTTGTCAAGACAGCTCTGGCTGGCATCGCAGGACACAAAACTACAAGACGGATTTTTTGTGCATACTGATTTTCTCCAATTTATTCTCAGCGGCCTGACCACTGGTTCCATTTACGCCCTGATAGCCCTGGGATTTTGCGTGGTCAGCAATACCATGGGCATTGTCAATTTTATCCAGGTTGATTTTGTCACCCTGGGCGGCATGTTTATGTTTACCAGCTTGTTTACCTTGGGCCTGCCTGCCCTGCCAGCCTTGGTATTGGCAGTTGCGGCCGTGGCGCTGGTGGCCATGGTGTTAGAGCGCATTGGCCTGCGCCCGGCCAGATCAGCAAATCATCTGGTACTTATTTTTTTAACTGTTGGATTATCCATTATTCTGCGCGGCCTGATTAAACTGGTGTGGGGTACAAATCGCATGGCCTTGCCCCCTCTTTCTTCTGATGTGCCCGTACAGATTTTAGGTGCCAGTGTTTTACCCCAGGCCTTATGGATTTTTGGCCTGACCATGCTGGCCATTGCTGTGCTGACCTGGTTTTTTCACCGCACGTCTCTGGGCCTGTGTATGCGCGCCGTGGCTGTTAATCCCACTGCCGCTGCTGTGGTGGGCATTGCCAGCGGACGCATTCGTCTGACCAGCTATGCCATTGCCGGGGCCTTGGGTGGCCTGGCCGGAGTGCTTGTCACGCCCATTACCACCCTAAACTATGACGTGGGCGTGCTCTTGGGCCTTAAAGGCTTTGCCGCAGCCATCTTAGGCGGGTTTGGTTCTTTTCCGGGAGCCATTCTTGGCGGGCTTGGCCTGGGCCTGGTGGAATCTGTATCTGCCGGCTACCTGTCCAGTGCCTATAAAGACGTTGTGGCTTTTGTTCTGCTTTTGCTGGTGCTGTGCGTGCGGCCCAAGGGATTGCTTGGCCGCTAGAGTATGCCTTTTTCTGACTTTACCCATGCTTCAATCATCTGTACATCTGCCGCCCATGATTGCTTTTTCTGATCTTCGCATACCAGGCCCATTCAGGATCATTCCATGACCAGCATCCAGCGCCTGCTCTATTTTCTGACCCTGCACCGCACTGGCCTGGCCGTGTGCATGGTCAGCCTTGGGGCCCTGCTCTTTCCTGTCCTTGATGACAATCCATATACCCTGGGCCTGTCTCACCTGGTGGCCATCAATACCCTGGTTGTGCTGGGGCTTAACCTCTTTATTGGCTATGCCGGACAGATTTCCCTGGGCCACGCTACTTTTTTTGGCCTTGGAGCCTATGGTTCAGCCATTATCAGCACCACCTGGGCTGTATCACCGTGGCTCTCTCTGATTCTTGTTGCCCTGTGTGTTGCGCTGCTGGCCCTGGTGATAGGCATTCCGGTGCTGCGATTATCTGGCCATTATCTGGCCATGGCCACTTTGGGCCTTAATTTTGTGGTATATACCATTCTTATTCAGTGGGATGAAGTCACTGGCGGGCCAAGCGGATTTGCCGGAATTCCTGCCCTGTCCTGCGCTGATTTTGTCTTTGATACGCCTGTACGCCAGCACTATCTGCTCTGGGCCTTTGCCCTGGGTGCCATGCTGCTCATGCTCAATCTTGTGCGCAGTGGGGTGGGCCGTGGCCTTGCTGCTGTGGCTGGCGATGAAATTGCCGCCTCAAGCCTGGGAGTTAATACCCAGGCCGCCAAAGTAAAAATCTTTGTGCTTTCCGCAGTGCTGGCTTCGTTGGCCGGGAGTTTGTTTGCCCATTCTTTTGGCTATATCAGCCCGGATACCTTTGGTATTTTTGCCTCTACAGATTTTGTGATCATGGTTGTGGTGGGCGGCATGGGTTCTATCTGGGGCGCGGCCTTTGGGGCAGCTTTTTTAACTTTGCTGCCTGAATGGATGGATATTTTTGATACTTATAAAGATCTGGTTCATGGTGGAATTTTAGTGCTTGTCCTTATGTTTCTGCCCCAGGGCCTTGTGACCGGGCTTATGGACATGCTGAAAATACGCTGGGCATTGCGGAGGCACAATGCTTCAGCTTAACAACATCAGCAAAAATTTTGCAGGCCTGCCAGCCTTGTGCCAGGTGTCTTTTCAGGTGCCCCAAGGGCAGCTCACAGCGCTTATCGGCCCCAACGGGGCTGGCAAAAGCACGCTCATCAACTGCATAACCGGTGTTGCTCCGTGCAGCAGTGGCCGCATTAGTTTTGACCAGACTGACATTACTGCCCTGCCAGCCCACGCCATTACCCGCCTGGGCATTCAGCGCACCTTTCAGAATCTGCGCTTGTTTCCCCGTCTTTCTGTCCTGGATAATGTTTTGACTGGTCTGACCTGCGAAGGAGGCTCCTCCCTGTTCATGGCCATGCTGCGTCTGCCCTATCTGCGTCACCGGGAGCGCCGCTTAAAATTACGCGCCCTGGAAGCCCTGGATCGCTATGGCTTAACAGCCAAGGCTCACTGGCCAGCAGGAGTTTTAGCCTATGGGGATAAAAAACGGGTGGAACTGGCCAGGGCCACAGTGGGCAACCCTCGTTTGCTGGTGCTTGATGAGCCTGTGGCAGGGCTGAATGCTGAAGAAACCTGTGTTGTGGCAGAACATTTGCGCCAACTGCGCCGTAACGGTCAAACCATTGTGCTGGTTGAACATGATATGGATCTGGTCATGAACGCGGCTGATCAGGTGGTGGTCCTTGATAGCGGCCAGTGTATTGCCAGTGGCACGCCAGAGTCTGTGCAGCGCAATCCCATGGTACTTGAAGCCTATCTCGGACGCATGGAGGCCACGGCCTGATGCTGACCATTAAAAATCTACGCGCACATTACGGGGCCGCACAGGCTCTTTTTGATGTAAGCCTGCACGTTTCAGCTGGGCAGACCGTGGCCCTGGTGGGGGCAAACGGGGCGGGCAAAAGCACTCTGCTCAAATGCCTGATGGGGCTTGTAAAACCTTCAGGCGGTACAATTTTTCTTGATGACCAGGATGTTACGAGAAAAACACCAGCCCGGATGGTCCAACTGGGCCTGGCCCTTTCTCCGGAAGGCCGTGAAGTTTTTGGCACTTTGCCGGTGGTGGATAATCTGCGCCTGGGCGCTATTCCCCTTAAACTTTCCAGGGCCGAAGAAACCCGACGCATGGACGAGGTGTTTGCCCGCTTTCCCAAACTTAAAGAGCGCCACACCCAGCTTGCAGGCACCTTGTCCGGCGGAGAACAGCAAATGCTGGCCATGGGCCGGGCTTTAATGGCCAAGCCGCGCCTGCTGTTGCTGGATGAGCCAAGCCTGGGCCTGGCCCCACTCATTACTGATGAAATTTTTTCCATTATCCACCAGCTTGCCCGCGCTGGCACAACCATTCTTATTGTTGAACAAAATGCAGCCAGGGCTTTAAGCGCCTCTGACCAGGCCTATTTGCTGGCCAATGGAAACATTGTTGAACAGGGCCAAAGCCGTGATCTGTTGCTGGACCCGGCCCTGCGCGCAGCGTTTTTAGGCGCTGCCAGCCACGATAACCCAGCCACAAGCCGCCTGGGCGCGGCAGGACTGACCAATATTCGTTTGGAGAAACCACCAATGCACACCAATTTTATGTCGTCCATAGCATCATCAGAAGAACTTTCCCTCCACCAGTTGCGCGGATTGCAGTGGACAGTGCGTCATGCTTTTGAAGGTTCGCCAGCCTACCGGGCCAAACTTGAAGCCGCTGGCATTACTCCGGAATCCATCACCAGCCTGGATGATCTGCCCCGCCTGCCCTTTACCACTACGGAAGATCTGCGCGATGGTTATCCCTTTCCCCTGAAAAGCGTTCCTTTTGAGCAGCTTGTGCGCGTTCATGCCAGTTCAGGCACCACAGGCAAGCGCAAAGTGCTCTGCTACACACAAAAAGACCTGGATGATTGGACAGATATGTTTGCCCGCTGCTACCAGACAGCAGGCATCACGCCCCTGGATCGGGTGCAGATTGCTGTGGGCTATGGGGTATGGACCGCTGGCATGGGTTTTCAGCTTGGCTGTGAAAAAGTCGGGGCATTGGCTGTTCCTGTTGGGCCTGGCAATATTGACATGCAGATTCAGTTTTTACTTGATTTTCAGTCCACAGTGTTTTGCTCCACTGCTTCCATGGCCCTGCTCATGGCTGAAGAAATTCACAAACGCGGCATTGCCGATAAAATCGCAGTGCGTAAAATCATTTATGGCTCTGAGCGCTCCAGCCGCAGTATGCGCCGTAAAATTTCCGAACTTTTTGGCGGCGCCGAGTTGTTTGACATCACCGGCCTGACCGAACTCTACGGCCCTGGCACTGGCATTGAATGCCCTGACCATGACTGTATTCATTTCTGGGGTGATTATTTTCTCCTGGAAATCATTGATCCCCAAACCCTGGAGCGTTTGCCGGACGGTGAATGGGGCGAAATGGTTGTGACATCCTTGTGCAAGGAAGGCGCCCCGCTGATTCGCTATCGTACCAGGGACATTACGCGCATTATTCCCGGCCCCTGCACCTGTGGCAGTGTCATGCCCCGTCATTCGCGCATCAAGGGGCGTTCTGATGACACTATAATTTTTCGCGGCGTCAATATCTATCCCAGCAGTATTGATACTATTTTATCCTCAGTGCCCGGCCTTGGGTCTGAATACCAGATTCACCTCACCCGCGATGCTGCCGGACGTGACCACCTGCGCCTGCTGGTTGAACGGGCTGAAGGCGTAGGCCCTGACCGCACCCCGGAACTGATTTCTGAGGCTGGACATCAGATGAAAAAACAGCTGCTGGTAACAGCAAACCTGGAACTGGTTGACTATGGCAGCCTGCCCAGATCTGAACGCAAAAGTCAGCGTATTTTTGATACCCGTATTGATGATGAAATTGTGTAACGTACCTAAGGATATGCTGATTAAACCGAAATTCGTCATTGCGACCGCAAGGAATCGAAGCGGGAAGCAATCCAAAATTATTGATTGAGCAATACGTTACAGATTGCCGCGTCGCTATGCTCCTGGCAGTGCCAGAGCTAATCAGCACTGTTGTACCACGAGCACAACCTACAAAGGAGAAAACCATGCGTACCCTACTTACCTGCCTTGCTGCTTTTCTGCTTTTGACCACCCCGGCCCTGGCCGCAGAGACTATCAAACTTGGTGGCTTTTTTGATCTTTCTGGCCGGGCTTCTTTTATTGGCACGCCAAGCAAACTTGTGGCTGAAATGCTTGTTGAAAAAATCAATGCCCAGGGTGGGATCAATGGAAAAAAAATAGAACTGATCATTGCTGATACAGAAGGCGATCCTGCCAAAGCAACCACTATTGCCACCAAATTTATCCATAAAGATAAAGTCGTTGCCATCATCGGACCCACCCTGACCGATACCGGCATGAGCGTGAAAAAAATTGTGGATTCCGGCAAAACACCCATTGCCATGACTGTGGGCGGAGATCCGGTTATCATGGGCGGCAAGTTTGGTTCCTATGAATGGGTTTTTAAGTCTCCGCAGCGTTCACAAACAGCTGTGGAGCGCTTGTTTACCTATTTGCAGGAAAAAGGACTGACCAAAATTGCCCTGCTCTCGGCTGATGACGGATTTGGTAAGGATGGATTGCGCTGGATGGAAGAGCTGGCTCCCAACTTTGGCATAGAATTGCTCATCAAAGAGTCTTTTGGTTCCAGGGATACAGATATGACGCCCCAGTTAACCAAAGCAAAAAATGCCCAGCCCCAGGCCATTGTGGTCTGGACCACAGGCCCTGCCGGAGCCATTACAGCCAAAAATGCTGCACAATTAGGCATAAGCCTGCCCCTGTTTCAGTGCCACGGTTTGCCTGACCCCAAGTATATTGAACTGGCCGGAGCAGCCTCTGAAGGCAACCGTATGCCTGCGACAAAACTTTTGATTGCTGATGAACTGCCGGATGCTGATCCACAAAAAGCCATTATTCTTGATTTTATCAAGCTCTACACGGAAAAAGGCTATGACAAGCAGTTTCCCATTAACACCCATTCCGGCTATGCTTGGGACGCTATAATGCTGGTCGTGGAAGGCATCAGGCAGGCAGGCACTGAGCCGGCTGCCTTGCGCCAGGCCATGGAGAACATCAAAAATTATGTTGGAATTTCTGGAATCTACAACCTGAGCCCCGAAGACCATAACGGACTGGGCATTGACTCCATGGTTATGGTTCAGGTTAAAGACGGCAGATTTACCCTGGCTGACTAGCCAGCTAAGGATATGCTGATTAAACCGAAATTCGTCATTGCGACCGCGAGGAATCGAAGCGGAAAGCAATCCAAAATTATTGATTTAGCAATAAGTTACAGATTGCCGCGTCGCTACGCTCCTCGCAATGACTAATTTAATCAGTGCCTCTCTAACCTACAACAGGAGGACTACCATGACCACAGAAACCTGGTTGACCACGCTCATTACCGAGACTCCTCAGGCTGGATTTGAATTGGCCATTACCTTAAGCAGGCGCGGCGTGAAATACACGCAGCCCAACCCAGAAGTGCTGAAAAAACTTCGGCCCATTTATTCTGAAAGTGCAGAAGCACTGATGGAAGCCTCACACATTGTGGCAATTAATTTTCAAACCGTTGCCGCAGCAAATAATTATTGGCGTGATGCCAAATAGCGGCTGAATCACCCTATCTTACCCTGCAATGACTGCTTCTTAAGGCGTACAACCAACGTGCATGTACGCCTTAAGAAGTACATGCCTCAGACAAACACAAGCCAGACAACAGGCATTTCTAACTACACGTGAGACAACACATGCATTCAATCTGCATTTTTCTAGGTTCAAATCCAGGCAATGATCCTGCCTATATACAGGCCACAGCAGCTCTTGGCCATGAGCTGGCCCGTCAGCAGATCACCTGCATTTATGGGGGATCATGCACTGGCCTGATGAAGCACCTGGCTGATAGTGTGCTTGGAGCCGGGGGCAAAGTTGTTGGGGTTACGGTTCAGGCCTTAAAAGACAAGGAAGATTTTCACCCAGGCTTAAGCCAGCTGCATGTTATGCCCACCCTGCACGAACGCAAAGCCATGATGATTGATCTCGCAGATGGATTTATTGCGCTGCCAGGCGGGATTGGCACTTATGATGAATTTTTTGAAGTCTGCGCCCTCAGGCAACTTGGATTTCATGCAAAGCCCTGCGGAGTACTTAATGTGAACGGTTTTTATAACCCGCTTCAGCTCATGCTGGCTACGGCAGAGCAGGCT
>JAAYGZ010000293.1 GCA_012727515.1 Desulfovibrionales bacterium | reverse complement strand
CTTTCGTATCAGGAAAAACAAGCCGGAGCCCAGGCTGCTCTTTTATATGCACTCTCTTTGATAGTTGTTTTTCTATGCTTGGCGGCCTTGTATGAAAGCTGGATCATTCCTCTTTCTGTACTTCTGGTCATGCCTGCCGGAGTTTGGGGAGCAACCCTTGGAGTCTGGTCTCAGGGCATGAGTAATGATGTTTATTTTCACATTGGCATGCTGGCAGTCATGGGCCTGTCTGCAAAAAACTCCATTCTTATTGTGGAATTTGCGCGTGAAATGCATGCCCAAGGAGAGGACTTGCTCGTTGCTGTGCAAAAGGCGGTGCGCATTCGACTCCGTCCAATTATCATGACCTCCCTGGCTTTTATCCTCGGCGTGCTGCCCTTGGCTTTAAATAGTGGAGCTGGTTCAGGAGCTCAAAATGCCGTGGGCACCACTGTGGTCAGCGGGGTGCTCACAGCTACCTTTTTTGGCGTGTATCTCACTCCAGTCTTTTTTGTGGTCATCACCCGGATTTTTGGTAAAAAATAAAATTGCCCAAGAGACGATACGTGTCATTCTTGGACTGTAGTAGCGGCGACATAACATTCCTGACGCAGCCTGGGCGCTGCCCGCAGTCACTGTTTGAAGGTGAACTACAGGTCAGTTTGAGGTTGTACCTGCGTCTCTGCCTGCTGGGAGGCAGTTCGTTCCTGCTGTCGGGTGTGTTCTGCCAGGCGTTGTTCCAGCTCTGTAATGCGGATGTTGTTTGTGCGCGCCATGCGTTCCAGGGCCTGGGCCAGTTCGCCTATTTCATCTCTGCGCGAGCTATAGTCCGTAAGATCAGCCTGGCCACGAAGCAGGTAACGCGCCCTGTCTGCCATATCCATGAGCGGGGAGAGTACCTGGCGCTCAAAGCGATAGCTCATGGCGCCAATAACAATAAGCAGGCCAACCACTGTTGCAGCCATGGCCGTGCGTATGGAGTTTGCAGAAATATACGTTGCCCAGGACGTATCAACACTGCTTACAGCGGTCCAGTTGAGTTCAGGAATATGACTAAAGGCCATCAGGCGCGGACCATCAAGAGTGTCCAGGGCCATAAGCTCCACGCTGCCGGGATTTTTTCGGGCCAGGTCCAGAATACGGGTAAGTTCTTTGGAATGGGCGGAATTTTTTAACAGCATATAAATTGTCGGGCCGGGCTGGCCTGGGGCAGTTGGCGTGCGCCCGTGGTATGCAGGATCAGGATGGGCACAAAACTGTCCTGCAGCATCTATAAAAAAGTTTACAGCATTGCCTGAACTCTGGGTCACCATGGCTGACATAAATCTTTCAAGCTGCATGGTTGTACCAACCAGGCCCACAGGATGGGCGTGATGATCCAGAACTGGCACGCTGATGCGCAGCACAAGCCCCTGGCCTGGGCTGGTGAACAGATGCAGGGCATAGGGCTGGCGCAGGGCCTGAATATACCAGGCATCTTCAGAGCTGTCAGAATGAAGGGTTTGCTGCGCCAGTGCCAGGGGGCTGGTTTGCACATCTGCCTGATAATACTGACCAGTACTGGATACAATGGCAAAATAATGCTGGTCAGTAAACGCCAGGCGAAATCCTTCGGCATCTGAAAAAAATCGGGCCTGTGCCTCAGGGCTGTTGTGCTGAGCAAGCCACAGGCGCAGGGTGGACAGTTCGGCAAAGCGTTGCACCATGACCAGTTCCCGGCCTATCAGGCGCAGGAGTTTTTCGCGCACCAGTTGCACCTCTGTAATGGCCAGGCTTTGCCCCAGGGCGCCGGACTGGATTGAAAAGATATGCTGGCTGAATAACCCGGTTGCAACGACAAGAATGACTGACAAACTCAGCAAGGCCGCACTGACCTTGCGGTGCAATCCGCCAATAAGTGGGCCAGTGTGGGAAGAAATATGGCGCATGGTTCTGTCCGTGCGTTACAAGGTAGCAGGCCGTATTTTTTTCACACCAGGCTCCAGGGCTGTGGGTGTGCAGTGCGGCGCAAAGGAACAAGGAGCCACAAAGCTCATCCACTGCTCTGAATAGGGATGATACAGGCCCAGTTGAAAAGCATGGAGCGCGAGACGCTCCTTTGGTTCCGGGTCCGGGCCATACAGCGGATCGCCCAGGATGGGATGCCAAAGGTGCGCCATATGGACCCTTAACTGATGAGAGCGTCCTGTATGAGGAATAAGCCGCACCAGGGTGGTGTCTGCATGGCGGGCAAGCACAAAAAAGTCTGTGCTCGCTGCTTTGCCTGTGGCGTGACAGACCTTTTGCCGTGGTCGGTTGGGCCAGTCACAGATCAGTGGCAGATCACTGTGGCCCTGATCAGCCAGCATCAGGCCCTGAACAACAGCCAGATAGACTTTGCGGGTGCAGCGGTCCTGAAATTGCTGGCGCAGCCGTGCCTCGGCTTTGCGGCGCGTGGCAATAACCAATAGGCCGGAAGTGCCCAGATCCAGACGATGCACAGCCTGGGCCTGGGGGTACAGGGCCTGGACACGGGTCAGGGCTGAATCATGTAAATCCGGGGTGCGCCCTGGAACAGAGAGAAGTCCGCTGGGCTTATTGAGCACCACCATGTCCTTGTCTGTGTGGATAATATCCAGCGGCTCATCTGGTGGCGCGTACTGCAGAGGCGGCAGGGCAGAGACCTGGGTCATGGCGTGGGCAATGCCTTAAGCTGATTGCGAACAAGGGGCAGGATTTTTTCCACAATTCGCTCCACACCCTGGGCATTGGGGTGCAGGCCATCAGTGAGCATGAGTG
>JAAYGZ010000292.1 GCA_012727515.1 Desulfovibrionales bacterium | reverse complement strand
TGGGCCTCAAATATCTGGAAAATGATGAAGAAATCCTGACTCTGGGCCAGGCTAACCCTGAAGTCCATGCTCGCTTGCGGGAAATTGTGCGTCAGGTGGCTGAACATTGTCGTCAGACCCTGAACATGGAGCCTGAATCCCTTATTGCTGATTATCGCTACGGGTTTATTACCTCTTTGTTAAAAGATGGCATTGTTGCCCGCTCCAGCCAGCAGGCCCGTTATGACTTAACAGACAAGATTGACCTGGTGCTGACCAATCGCCTGGCCGGGCCAATACTCATGTTTGTTATTATTTACCTCATGTTTGTGTTCACCTTCACCTTGGGCGAAATTCCCCTGGGCTGGGTGGAAGATTTCTTTGCCTGGCTGGGTGAGACTTCAGCAGAGCTCCTGCCTGAAGGGCTGTTCAGCTCCATGATTTCTTCAGGTATCATTGCTGGCGTTGGAGGGGTGCTCAGTTTTACACCCTTGATTTTAATCATGTTCTTTTTTCTCTCCATTCTGGAAGACTCCGGCTACATGGCGCGCATGGCCTATATGCTGGACCGGGTTTTTCGTATTTTTGGTCTGCATGGCTGCTCGGTCATGCCCTTTATCATTTCTGGCGGTATTCCCGGTGGTTGTGCTGTGCCTGGAGTCATGGCTGCCCGAACCCTGCGCAGTCCCAAGGAAAAAATCGCTACGGTCCTGACGGCACCATTTTTAAGCTGCGGAGCCAAGGTGCCGGTCTTTTTACTTTTAAGCGCGGCCTTTTTCCCCCAATCTGGTGCCAGCGTGCTTTTCTGGATCACGCTGGCTGGCTGGGTTGTGGCCATGCTTTCAGCCTGGCTCTTACGTTCCACCATTATCCGTGGTGAAGCCACGCCTTTTGTCATGGAACTTCCTCCCTATCGCCTGCCCACCTTACGGGGTTTGCTGCTGCATACCTGGGAGCGTGCCTGGCAGTATATTAAAAAAGCAGGAACCATTATTCTGGCCATTTCTGTACTGCTGTGGGCGGCCATGACCTTTCCTCAATTACCAGAAGATCGGGAAGCCCATTATGTCAGCCAGACAGAATACCTGGAGGCTCAAGATTGGACCGGTGAAGAAGAAAAAGACCTGGCGCTTTCGCAACTGAGTAACGCCAAAACCCAGGAAGCTTTGCAGTATTCCTTTGCCGGGCAGATTGGCACGGCCATTGAGCCTGTCTCGCGCCTGGCTGGCTTTGATTGGCGTACCAATATCGCTCTTTTAGGCGGGTTTGCGGCCAAGGAAGTCATTGTCTCCAGTCTGGGCACGGCCTATGCTCTGGGTGAAGTGGATCCTGATGAAAGCATCAAACTTTCTGAACAATTACGTAATGATCCCCATTGGAATATCTGGGTGGCCTTAAGTTTTATTGCCTTTGTCCTTTTGTACGCTCCCTGCTTTGTCACGGTGGTCATGATTGCCAAGGAACTCAACTGGAAATGGGCCACTTTTTCCGTGATTTTTAACACGGTTCTGGCGTTTGGAATTTCTACGGCTATTTATCAGATTGGTACGTTGTAATGGTGTGAACGCA
>JAAYGZ010000291.1 GCA_012727515.1 Desulfovibrionales bacterium | reverse complement strand
GTAGGCCCTGACCGCAACCAGACCATTATCCGCTAAATAAGCAGGGAGGCCTGGCCTCCCTTAAGCTATATTCATGCCTGCATCCTGGCACACCATCGCAGAACAACAGCCCCGTGTTGTAGGATTTATGCACACACTGGGTCGTGCTGCGCCCAAATCACTCCTTCTGGAAGGCGGAAATCCTGTGCAGCGCCTGGCCTTGGGGCGTTTTTGGGCTGCGCGGCTCAACTGCCCTGACTCACATCCGCCCTGCGGACAGTGCCGCACCTGTATGCAGATTGAAGATGATGTGTTTCGCGATCTGATTCTGCTTAATGGTGCAGAAGGCAGTCTGGTTATTGACGAGATCCGCGCTGTGCGGGCCTTGATGAATGAACCTCCAGCAGGCCCTGGTATGCGGGTGGTTGTTTTGGCTGAAGCGCAATTTTTAACGGACAAGGCTGCCAATGCCTTGCTTAAATCTTTGGAAGAGCCAGGGCCGGGCAATGTGTTTGCGCTGCTGGCTCCAAGCCGGGAAATTTTGCTGCCCACCCTGGTTTCTCGCAGTTTTGTGCTGACCCTGAGCTGGCCCACCACCAGCACCGCAGATGCGGAGCGCGACCAATGGAGCGCAGCCCTGGCCCGGTTTATTCAGACTGGCCAAGGAGCCTGGCTGGAACAAACAGGAAAAAAAGGCGCAGTGGATGCGGCCCTGGGTTATGGCATTATTCAGGATGCCCAGCGTGCCCTGCTGCAGGCAGGCTATGGTAATCCCATAACAGAACTGGCCAGGGTTTTTGCCCAGCGCCTGGATGTGGTGTCCATTCGCCAGGCCTCGGTGATTTTGGAAAATGCAACAAAAAGCCTGGACGCAGGCGCAAATCCTGCCGTGGTTGTGGAATGGCTGGGTTTTCGCCTGTGGGGGCTTGTACAGAAATAAAGCTATGCGTGAACGTATCCTCATTCAACTTTCCGGCGCAGACCGCCCTGGCCTGACCGCAGGCATCATGGGCCAGTTGGCAGCCTATGACGTGACTATTTTAGATATCAGCCAGTCTGTTATCCATAATGACCTGTCTCTGGGCTTTTTGCTGGCCATCCCGCCCCAGCATGAGTCTTCGCCTGTGCTTAAAGATGTGCTGTTCTGGGCGCACAATCAGGGCCTGACCCTCAAGTTTTCTCCCATTGGCGCGGATGAATACGAGCACTGGGTTGGTGGCCAGGGCAGAAAAAAGCATATTATTACTGTTCTGGGCCGTTCCATCACGGCAGCGCACCTGGCAGCCCTGGGGCGGGTTATTGCAGATAATGGACTGAGCATTGACTGCATTACCCGGCTTTCCGGGCGGGTTTCGCTGGCCGAACCCCTTGATATGCCGCGCTCGTGTCTGGAATTTTCCGTGCGTGGCACTCCCCCGGACAGCACGGCCATGCGCGCCGCGTTTCTGGATTTGTCCCGCGAACATGGCATAGACATCGGCTTTCAGGAAGATAATGCTTTTCGCCGCATTCGCCGTCTGGTCTGCTTTGACATGGACTCAACCCTGATTCAGGCAGAAGTCATTGATGAGCTGGCCAAACGGGCCGGAGTGGGCGAGCGCGTGGCAGCCATTACAGAGCGGGCCATGCGCGGTGAGCTGGATTTCAGTCAGAGTCTGCGCGAGCGCGTAAAACTACTGGCCGGGCTTCAAACCAGTGTTCTGGAAGATGTGGCCCAAACCCTGCCCATGACCGAAGGAGCAGAGCGGCTCATCCGGACCTTAAAAAGCCTCGGCTATACTATTGCCATTTTATCTGGCGGATTCACCTATTTTGGCAAACGCCTGCAAGAGCGTCTGGGCATTGATTATGTGTATGCCAATGAGCTGGAAACAGCCGGTGGCGTGCTTACAGGCGGACTGGTCGGAGACATTGTGGATGGTCCGGGCAAGGCCAGACTGTTGCAGGCCATTGCTGCCAAGGAACATATTTCCCTGGCCCAGGTCATTGCTGTGGGCGATGGTGCCAATGACCTGCCCATGCTTGATGTGGCTGGCCTGGGCATAGCGTTTCACGCCAAGCCAGTGGTACGTCAGGGAGCTGGTCAGGCTATTTCTAATATGGGTCTGGACGGGGTGCTGTATTTTCTGGGTCTGCGGGACCGGGAAACCATGGACCAACGTGCCGGGCATGAGGGCTGATGATGGGTAAACTTTTTCTTGTTCTTGCGCTGATCCCTGTGGCTGAAATTTATGTTCTGGTAAGCGTGGGCAGTGTGATTGGCGTACTGCCCACTATTGGCCTGGTCCTGGGCACTGCCTTGGTCGGGGCCTATCTGGCCAGGGAGCAGGGCATGGCCATTGTGCTCAGGATCAGGGAAAGCC
>JAAYGZ010000290.1 GCA_012727515.1 Desulfovibrionales bacterium | reverse complement strand
GTCCATTGCAGTATCATTTGAATTTTTATTTTGAATGAATGTTTTTTGGCTAGGCATTTGTTTTATTTGTGCGTAACCAGAACACAAGGGCACTGTCTTGAAAAAACGCTACACACCTATCATCGTCGTCTGCGGCTTACTGGTGTTATTGATCATTGGTGGTCAATTTACACCAGCACCTTCGGAACAACTTCCTGTTCGTTTATCCCTTCAAAATAAAGGCGGACATGTTGTATTCACGCATTCACGACATGTGGATTACGTGAAGGAAATAGGCAAAGACTGTGTTGACTGCCATCACGAAGGGAAAAAACCAACCTTGAGCTCAGCTGTACCGTGTGGCTCGTGTCATGCCACAGAGTTTAATGCTGAGTTTTCTTCAGATCATCAGACAAATCTTCCTCAGGAAACATGCGTACGCTGTCACCATGTGGAATTAGGCAAGCTGACATATGATCACGACACTCATGCCGAGCAATATGCCTCAGCCTGTACTGACTGTCATCATGACGCGGAAATAGAAGCTGAACCAGGGGCCTGCAATCAGTGCCACGGTGAAAAAGCTGATGGAAACACCCCGTCTCTGCGTGATGCGGTGCATTCCAAGTGCGAAAGTTGTCATGCAGATATGTATGAGAAAAAATTGGAAGGATGCAGTGAATGTCACGAATTGCTGCCTGGCAAGTCTGGCTCTCCGCAGCCTGCATGTAATTCCTGCCATTATGAAAAAGAAGACGCCATTCCCCTTCCACAACGCATGGATTCATTTCATGACCAGTGTATGCAATGTCATGAAGAAGTAGGCAAAGGCCCGTTTGGTGATCAATCCTGTAACCGCTGTCATCGTAACTAGGTAAGGCCATGATGAAGATACGACTGAACACCTCGGCTGAAATCAAGGGTACGATCCAGGATATTCCTGTACCTGATGTGGTTCGGATTCCGATCCCCAAAAAACTCAAACCAGTGGTCAAGAAAAAACAAATCGTGGGTTGTGGCCAAGTCATTGCTGAAATCTCTTCCAAAGGCGCCTATAATCTCGGCTTTGTCCATGCGAGTATTGACGGCATGGTTGAGGATATCCTGCCTGATGCCCTTGTCATTGGCCCACTTCCTCCTCCCAAAGAAGGAGAAGACGCTGTTACTCCCACCCGCCCTGACCCATGTACAGAACTTGATTCATTGTCTGGCGAAGAGCTTTGTCGCAAATTGCTTGAACTGGGCGTGGACACAAGTAAATTACATGCCACGCGCACTCTTGTTATTAATGGCCTGAACCCAGAGCCAGGAATTATTATTAGCGAGCAACTGCTGCAAAATACTGTCGAAACACTCAAAGCAGGAGTGCAACTTCTGGAAAGAGCGCTCAAGCCAGGCGCAATCACCCTGGTGGTTGCTGCTGGACGAAACGTAACTGTGCATGGGTGCACGACTGTAAACGCGAGCGACACATATCCGGCCACTATTGATCCTTTGGTCATATATGCTGCAACTGGCGCTGAACAACCTGCTAATGTAGATATCATATCTGTTTTAGATTTATATTATGTGGGCCGTGTGGCTGAAACAAAGCTGCCACTTACAGAATCTATTGTCAGCATTTCCGGCAAAACATTTCGCGCCCCTGTGGGCACTGCGGTTCAGGAACTTTTAAACGCAGCCGGATGCACAGCCAAAACAGACAAAAAAATTGCTTTGGGTGGCCCCATGCGCGGAGAAGCAATTTTTGATCTTTCCATAGGGATCTCCAAAAACAGCAAAGCTGTGACCCTAGTAGAAGAAGGCTTTTTTCCACCTGTTCAGCCCAACCCATGTATCAACTGTGGGGAGTGCGTCCTGGCTTGTCCAGCACGCATTCAGCCTGGTATGCTCTCCAGGTTTGCCGAGTTTAAGCTGGTTGATGACGCCCGAAAACAACATGTTGAGGCCTGCCTAGAATGCGGTATGTGCACGTTTGTTTGCCCGGCCAATCGACCAGTCTTGCAATATATTCTCTTGGCCAAGCAACTTCTGGCTGCCCAAGATGCAGAAGTCGCAACATGTCGGCTCCAAGACTGATACTAGAGTTATTCTTTTTGATATAACACGATACGAACAAAAAAGGATACGAGCACATGGCTAGCCAGGAACTTACCAAAAATTTATTTAGCGTGTCTTCAGCGCCACTATGGCATTGTGGAAGGACCGTTCGATCAACCATGCTGCATTCACTGCTGGCTCTTCTGCCTGCTGCAGCAATGGCCGTGTATCGCTACGGTTATGATGCAATTACAGTAATTGCTTGGGCCGGGCTTACGGCAGTGGTTACTGAATTTCTGATGCAAAAATGGATGGAGCAAGAGTCAACTGCTGACGATTTTACAGCCTTATTTGACGGAGTGATTTTTGCTTTTCTCCTGCCCTCTACTGCTCCGTTTTGGCTGATCATTACAGGCAGTGCATTGACCATAATCCTTGGGCGCATGGTTTTTGGAGGATTTGGAGGCAGTCCGGTCTGTGCTCCTGCCGTGGGCTGGGCCGTCATGACCGCTGCGTGGCCTGAATTTATGGATCTTAACGCCATGCTTCTCAATTGGGACTTAATTGAGCCACTGAGCGAACTCAAATACTTCGGAGTTGATGCCGTGGCAGAGATTACTCCTGTCTCTCTTTTACTCGGTGACAACCTGGGCACCTTAGGAGCCTCGCAAGTTGGCCTGATACTTCTTGGCGGGCTATATCTTCTGGCAACCAAGCAGTTGCGCTGGTTTATTCCTGTTTCTTTTCTTGCTGGTGTTTTTCTTACAGCCCTGATCTTCTATATGATTGATCCGAGTCAGTATGCCTCTCCTGTTTTTCACCTTTTATCTGGTGGAACCATGCTCGCTGCTTTTTTCTTAATGCCATATCCCTCTGCATCACCAGTCTGGAAGCTGCCAATGTTACTGTACGGACTTTTTGGTGGTGCCCTGCTGATCATAATTCGGACTTATGGTATTTATCCTGACGGTGCATGCTTTGCAGTTCTGCTCATTAATCTATGCACCCCCCTGATTGATCTTATTCAACCCAAGCCCTTTGGGGGGAGGTAATTGCCATGATGGAAATTGTACGCATGATTGTTGTTCTTTCGGCAATTACAGGTCTCTCAGGTTATCTCCTGTCTGAGATTAAAGTTTTGACCACGCCCATTATTGAAGAACAGATACTTTTGAATATACAGGGCCCTGCCCTGAAGAAAATTTTTATTGAAGGCACCAATGACCCTATTGCTGACAGAAAATCCATGCCAAAGCCAGGAAATGAAGATGAGTCCATTATTGTTTTCCCTTCGATCAAGGATGGAAAACTGATTGCAGTGGCCATAGAGGCTTCAGGAAAAGGCTATGGTGGCGATGTAAATATTCTTGTGGGTTTTGATGTCAGCCGAGATGTAATCCAGGGTATCAGCGTAACAACCCATAAAGAGACTCCAGGACTTGGTTCCCGCATCGAAGAAACAGCCTTTACCAAACAGTTTAGAGGCTTGTCCCCGGATCAGACAGCCCTGAAAAAAGACGGCGGGAGCATTGATGCTGTCTCTGGGGCCACCTTTTCCTCTTTGGGAGCGGCAGCAGCATCCAAGCAAGCAGCCGCATGGTACGCAAGTCTGAAAGACTCCATCAAAACTTCGTGGTAGTATAGATTTTTTAAGGAGCATACATATGGCCACCTTGATGCAGGAATTTACCAAAGGATTGTGGAAAGAAATTCCACCCTTTCGCCTGGTGTTGGGCTTATGTCCCACACTGGCTGTAACCACAAATGCTGAAAACGGCTTGGGCATGGGTGCAGCAGTTATTTTTGTACTTGCCCTGTCCAACGTCATTATTTCTCTGGTCCGCAACATTATCCCCAAAAAAGTTCGCATCGTCTGCTTTATCGCCATTGCAGCCTCCTTGGTTGTGGCCGTGGAAATGCTCATGCAGGCTTTTGCCTTTTCCCTGTATCAACAACTGGGCATCTTTGTTCCACTTATTGTTGTGAACTGTATTATTCTCGGACGCGCCGAAGCTTTCGCAGGCAAAAACCCTCCACTGGCATCTCTGGCTGATGGCCTGGGCATGGGGCTTGGTTTCACCATATCACTGACTTTTTTAGGGGCCATCCGTGAAATTTTCGGTGCTGGTCAACTTTTTGGTGTCAGCCTGTTTGGCCCGAATTTTCACCCCTTCACCTTTATGGTACAAGCTCCTGGCGCCTTTGTGTGCCTTGGCCTTATTCTGGCAGGCATGAACTATCTGACTATCTGGCAGGCCAAAAGAAATGGTGTAGAGTTGGATCCGAATTTTGATTCTGGATGCAAAGGTTGTGGCGCATGTAAAATGATGGATCAGATTGCGGCCCAGAAAAAACTGGAACGTATGCAGCCAGCCAAGAGCTAACCTTAGGGAGAATGACACATGGATATTTTCCTTCTTTTTATATCAGCAATTTTTGTTAATAACATCCTGTTAGCCCAATACTTGGGTAACTGTCCGTACCTGGGCTGTTCCAAAGAAAAAGGTGTGGCCATTGGCATGGGTGTCGCAGTTCTTTTTGTAACAGTTTTGGCCACAGTGTTTACCTATCTTTTTCAACAATATATCATGATTCCTTTTCATCTCGAATACTTACAAACAATCTTCTTCATCCTGGTTATTGCAGCGCTTGTCCAGTTTGTTGAAATGTTTTTGAAAAAGATGGTACCACC
>JAAYGZ010000026.1 GCA_012727515.1 Desulfovibrionales bacterium | reverse complement strand
TGGCCGGGGTGCTGGCCTCACTCTGTGGATCATAATCAATCACTAAAATATATTTGTTTCCCGTCGTAACCAGCGTGTATATCTGGCAGAAAAGATCAGTTGTGCCTGTACAGATTGGTCATACGCATGGGAAGATCGAAAGGAGAACACATGGGACTAAGTATTGGTATTGTAGGTCTGCCTAATGTTGGAAAATCAACCTTGTTTAACGCTTTAACCAAAGCGCAAAATGCAGAAAGTGCTAATTATCCATTCTGTACTATTGAACCAAACAAGGCTGTGGTTCCGGTGCCAGACTCACGTTTGCAAACACTTTTAGAGCTTGTTGGATCACAAAAACTCATTCAGGCCACAGTAGATTTTATTGATATTGCTGGTTTGGTCAAAGGCGCCAGCAAGGGCGAGGGCCTGGGCAATCAATTTTTGGCAAATATCCGTGAAGCTGACGCTATTTTACACGTTGTACGCTGTTTTGAAAATGATGATATTGTGCATGTGGATGGCTCTATTGATCCCATACGCGATATTGAAGTTATTGATACAGAGTTGATTCTTGCGGATTTGCAAGCTGCTGAACGCAAGGCCGAGCGTTTAAGCAAACAGCTTAAAGGCGATAAAAAATTGATTCCTGTCTATGAGTTGCTGCAAAAGCTCATTGCCCATCTCAATGCTGGCCAACCTGCATCGGCCCTGGCAGAATTGCATAGCGATCTTGGTCATGAGCTGCGCAAGGATTTGCTGCTTATTACCTTTAAGCCCGTCATTTTTGGCATGAACGTGGATGAAGATGCCCTGGCAGAGGATAGTGATTATGTGCTGCAGGTGCGTGCACTGGCTGCCAGCAGAGGGGCGCGGGCCATTAAAATTTCTGCCCGAATCGAGGAAGAGCTGGTGGGTTTATCGCCAGATGAGGCTCAGGAATTTCTGGCATCATATGGAGTCAGTGAATCTGGCCTGAATGCTGTTATCCGCACTGGCTACGACATGCTGGGGTTGTGTTCATTTTTTACTGCCGGGCCAAAGGAAATTCATGCCTGGACTATTTGCCAGGGCTGGAAGGCTCCGCAAGGTGCAGGTGTGATTCACTCTGACTTTGAACGTGGATTTATTCGCGCTGAAGTCATTGCCTATGACGATTATGTTACCCACGGTTCAGAAGCAAAATGCCGCGCTGCAGGCGTGCTGCGGGTAGAAGGCAAGGAATATGTGCTTAAAGACGGGGACGTGGTACATTTTTTGTTTAATGTCTAAGGGCACTGGATTATTTTGTTCATCGCACGCCTCTGTTCCAGAGCCAGCGTGCGCAGGCCGTGTTATGAGGCGTGGCACTTCATGGCATTGCCTCCCCAAAAAAGATCACGTATCGTACAAGTACCGTCCACTAATGGATGCAGCTATGCATATTGCGTAGAGAAAACTCCATGAGCCTATTTACGAAAATGTACTCAGAAGACCCCAAGTGGTATGAACTCATTGGTAACATTCATGCCTTGCTGGAGAGGGTCAAAATCAGCGAGGAGCAATCTTCTGACGTTCTGCATCTTCGCAAGCTCAGCCGAATTCTTTCTATTCATGCGTCCACTGCCATTGAGGGTAATCGGCTTACTGTCAGCCAAGTCACTGATGTTATTAATGGCAAGCCTGTCTGGGGGCCACCCAAAGATATCAAGGAAGTACAAAATGCCTGGCAGGCCTATAACCGGATGGAGGCCTACGATCCATGGTCAGTGCGTGATCTGCTGGGCGCCCATGCTGCCCTGACGGAAGCTCTGGTAGATGAATCTGGCCAGTTTCGCACGGTGGGTGTTGCTGTGGTGCGCAATGATGGTGTTGTGTTGCATCAAGGTTCTCCGGCCAAAGATGTCCCTGCATTGGTGGCCCAACTCCTGGAATGGGGTCAGGAAAGTTCAGCACATCCGCTGATTACCAGCTCTGTTGTCCATTACATGCTTGAGTACATTCATCCATTTCGCGATGGAAACGGCAGGATTGGCCGATTGTGGCAAAGCCTGATTCTATGCAGGTGGAATCCTCTTTTTGCCTGGATGCCTATAGAGACTTTAGTGCATTACAACCAGATGTACTATTACAAGGCCCTGCAGGATTCCCACAAAGATGGCCGGGATTGCCGCCCTTTTATCAATTTTATGCTTGGTGCCATTGGGAATTCACTATACAAATATATTGATGTGGCCACGGAGACAAAATGGGATACAGAAGATCGGCCAATTCCGTGTGTTCAAGAAAGTGTCCC
>JAAYGZ010000289.1 GCA_012727515.1 Desulfovibrionales bacterium | reverse complement strand
GTCCACGGTGTTGGGCCTGGATGCGTCGAGCAGCCAATCCAGCGCTCAGGTTTCACGACTTTTGCGCGGCGAAGCAGACGTGCATGATACTGCCGGGACAGCCTCTGATGTAAACCTGGTGGTCGTGTCTGCCGGGCAGTTCCGCTATGGCTTGGTCGTGGATCAGTTGCATGACTCAGTGGAAATCGTGGTTAAGCCTCTGGGACGGCATTTCAAAGAATGCCAGGGCTATGCCGGGGCAACCATCATGGGCGATGGCCATGTGGCCTTGATTTTGGATGTGGCTGGCCTGGGCCGCCTGGGGGATCTGAATTTAAGCGCTATTCTGGATCATGCCGGACAGATAAATAAAGATGCAGAAGAAACCTCCAGCAAGGATAAGCATTCTCTTTTTATGTTCCGCAATACTCCACAGGAATATTGTGCTGTGCCCCTGGATCTGGTGGCCCGGGTGGAGCTTATTGATGCCAAGGAAATTGAAGAAGTCAGTGGCCGCCGCGTCATCAAGTACCGAGGTGGTACATTGCCTGTCTTTTCTTTAGATCAGGCCACCAATGTGAGTATGCTGGAATTGTCCGGCGAACTCATTGTTATTGTCTTTCTGATGGCTGGCCATGAAATTGGCCTGCTGGCCACCCCACCAGTCGATGCAATTGAAGTCTATACCACCATTGATACCTTTACCCTGAAACAACCCGGCATTATGGGCTCAGCCATTATCGGCGACCATACCACCCTTCTTGTGGATATTTTTGAACTTATTGAAACAGTCCAGCCCGAGTGGTTTGCAACGCGAGGCGTTGTGGAACTGCCTGCAACTGATGACGGTGAGGATGTGGGCGTGCCGCATCTTTTGCTGGTGGAAGATTCGGATTTTTTTCGCAATCAGGTGAAAAAATTTATTGAGGATGATGGCTATACTGTTGACGTGGCCGAAGATGGAGTCGTGGCCTGGAACATGCTGACCGCTGATCCGGATAGTTACGACCTGGTGGTTACGGATATTGAAATGCCCAATATGGATGGTTTTGAGCTTGCCCAACATATCCGTCAGGATCGCCGCTTTGCGCAGATGCCCATTGTGGCCCTGACCTCGTTGGCTGGCGAAGAAGATGTGGCGCGAGGCAAGGCCGTGGGTATTGATGAATACCAGGTCAAGCTGGACAAAGAGCGATTATTGCAAAGTATTTATGATTGTTTACAGCGCTACGCAAGCTAAACAGGGAGTACGACCATGAAAGGAGTTACAGGCAAAACAGGTCCGGTGCAGTTGTCGTGCTTTTATGTAGGCTCTGCCCTGTGCGGCATTGATATCAATCTGATTCAGGAAATGAACAAGCAGATGGAAATGACCACAGTGCCTCAGGCCCCAGAGTATGTGCTGGGCATTATGAATCTGCGCGGGCGCATTGTGACTATTATTGATTTGGGGCGTAAACTTGGACTGTCCTGGTCCAGAAAAACAGAGAGCAGTCGAATTATTATTGTCAATTCCCGTGATGAAAACATTGGCTTGCTTGTGGATCGCATCACAGATGTAGTCACTGCACGCTGGGAAGAGGTGGAACCAACGCCATCCAATATCAAGGGTGTTCAAGGAAAGTATTTTCAGGGTGTGCTTAAGGCGTCTAAGGAATTGGTCGCTATTTTAGATGTCGAAACAGTGCTGGCAGATGACTAATTTTCTAAGGAGCAGGCATGAATTTGCGCGTGTTAGTGGTTGATGACACCATCATGTATCGCAAGGTTGTGGGGGATATTCTGACTGGTATCCCTGGTGTGGACGTGGTGGGCACGGCCAATAATGGTAAAATTGCCCTGTCTCGCATTGCCTCACTCAAGCCGGATCTCATTACCCTTGATGTGGAAATGCCTCTTATGGATGGTCTGGAGACATTGCAGGAAATTAAGAAATCCTATCCAGAGCTGGGCGTGATCATGCTCTCTACGCTGACCAAACGGGGCAGTGATATCACCATGAAAGCCCTGGAACTGGGGGCTTTTGACTTTATTGCCAAGCCAGATGCAGAAACCATGGAGGAAAATGTTCAGAGCCTGCATAATGCTATTGTTCCGCGAATTCAGGCCTTTGCCAAGCGTATGGAACTGAAGAAACTGCTGGGCAAACGGCCTGCTCGTCCAACACCGCCCGTGGCTCCACCTCCGGTGGCTCCTGCCGCAACTGCTCGCCGTACAGGCAAATCCAAGGCCGTGGCCATTGGTATTTCCACTGGTGGCCCTAATGCTCTGGCCATCATGCTGCCCCAGGTGCCCAAACTGGGTGTGCCTGTCTTTATTGTACAGCACATGCCACCAGTGTTTACAAAATCATTGGCCGAGAGCCTGAATGCCAAGTGTCAGCTTGAAGTACGTGAGGCCAGCCACAATGAACCAGTGCTGCCGGATGTGGTGTATATTGCGCCAGGCGGCAAACACATGCGCGTGGCAACCGGCGCTGCAGGAAGCAAAATCATCCAGATTACAGAAGATCCGCCGGAAAATAATTGTCGTCCTGCTGTGGATTATTTATTTCGTTCTGTGGCCCGTGAATACGGAGGGCAAACAACAGGAGTCATCATGACTGGCATGGGCGGGGACGGAACCCTGGGCCTGCGGGTGTTGAAAAGTTTTGGCGCCGTGACCATCGGGCAGGACGAAGAATCATGCGTGGTCTATGGAATGCCCAAAATTGCCTTTGAAGCCGGGGTGGTGGATGTTGTTTGTTCTTTGCAGATGATCGCTGCAGAAATTGTGCGCACAGTACGCTGACGTAATTTAGTAAGAGCCATGTCTGCAATCACACCTGAAGAAATCAAAGCACTGACCCAATATATTTATGCTGCATCAGGAATAGCCCTGGACGCCAGTAAGGCCTATTTGCTGGAAACCAGACTTAAGCCCTTGATGCATAAGTATGCCTGCCACAACTATATGGACTTGTACACGCAGGCCAGGGCTGATCGCAGTGGGAATATGGAAAAAGAAATTGTTGATGCCATTTCCACTAATGAAACGCTTTTTTTTCGAGACTCTTCGCCATTTGAGGTTTTTAAACATAAAATTTTGCCTGATCTTATTGATGCCCGCTCCAGGGCATTTCCTGGCCGCCCAGTTCCACTGCGCATCTGGAGCGCGGCCTGTTCCACAGGGCAGGAAGTGTACAGCATTGCCATTACCCTGCGCGAAATGCTGGGCAATTTAAGCGGCTACCAGATTTCCATTTTAGGCACAGATATTTCTGATGATGCCGTATCAAAGGCCAGTTATGGAAAATATAACAAATTTGAGATTGAGCGTGGCCTGCCTCCGGCAGTCCTGCATAGATACTTTACTGCAAGCGGGGATGGCTGGCGCATCAAAGATGAAATCCGGGCCATGGCCGTGTTTAAAAAGTTTAATCTGATGAAGCCGTTTACTGGCCTGGGCAAGTTTGACATTGTTTTTTGTCGCAATGTGGCCATTTATTTCACGCCAAATGATAAAAAAATGGTCTTTGAAAAAATCGCAGGAGTCCTGGAGGCTGATGGAGCGCTTGTTATTGGTTCCACAGAATCATTGACAGGAGTGACGTCTGCTTTTGAGGCCAGGCGCTATATGCGCTCTATTTTTTACCAGCCAGCTGGCAGTGGCGGGGGCCAAGCTGTACAAACTACGGCTGCACGTACATTTACTCAGATAGCTCCACCACGCCCGCTGGCCCAGACTCTGCCTGGTTCTGTTCAGCCCGTGCAAAAAAGTGCGCCCATCACTCAGATGGCTGCTCGTCCTGGCGCTGCTCCTGCACAGGCACAACCAGCTACATCACCTCGCCCGCTCCTGGGAGCCAGTTCTGCGGCAGTTCCAGCAACTTCCCCCAGACCTTCCGTGCCTGCTCCTGTAGCACCAGCGCCAGTTGCCCCACCCCCCGTTCCTGATCGTGATGAGCAGGTACAGGAACCTCGCGTGCATCCAGCTCAGTTTGTCCGTCCGCGAGCAGCACTACCTGCTGCGCAAGCAGCGCCAGCATCCCGACGTGGTGATAAAACAGCGCTCAAGCGTCTGATCATGCAGAAAAAAGCAGCCCAGGCTGCGCACGAATAATCGTCACCGAACTTCGCAAATCCTGCGATCTCTACCAGGATGGCACAGCAGAAACTGTATGTCAGGTGTTGTGGCCCTGGAACCGTGACTCACGGAACGAACGTATGTTCAGCTCTTTTCCTGCTCTGCGCCCCACAGACCTGCGCCCAGCGCTCCGGTCATATCCGGATCCTCCGGGATAAGCAGCGTCTCACCTTCTTTCGTCCCTGTCTGTTCTGCTATTAAGCGGCGCATACAGGGGTTGTGTGCC
>JAAYGZ010000288.1 GCA_012727515.1 Desulfovibrionales bacterium | reverse complement strand
GTCTTGAGGCACGCCCTTAATCTGCACTCCTGTTGTATTAAAAGCAGTCGTGTCTCCTTGGGCTGCCATACTGGCGTTAGATTGCTGGACTTGCCAGCCTTGCACACGATAGCCGTGGGGATCAACAAGAAAGCCATCCTCATCAAAACGAAAATTTCCCGCACGAGTATAGTACGTTACTTCCGAATCAGGAGGAGAAACAACAAAAAACCCCTTGCCACCAATGGCCAGGTCAGTGGACTCATTTGTCGTCTCTAAAGACCCCTGGGAAAAATCACCCATCACTGTGCCTACAGCAGCTCCGCGCCCAACCTGGCCAACACCTGCGGCAGTATTGATTTCCTGGCTCATGGCATCTTCAAAATACATGCGCGAGGCTTTAAATCCAATAGTTGACACGTTGGAGATATTGTTTCCGATAACGCTCATGTCCTCGCCATGAACCCTCAGGCCGCTGATTCCAGAGTACATTGATGCTGACAGTCCCATACTAACCTCCCAAGATCACGTATATATCCAATAAATTATTAACTTTCTTCCACGATATCATTTGTTGTTTCTGTCGTAGTTGTTCCTGTCGTAGCCACAGGCTGAACAACCTTTATAATTTCGCCAAAGCCAATGGTTCGCCCATCACTCAGACGAAAGAGCATTCCACTACTGGATTGTTCCAGTCCAATAATTGTTCCTGAAACTTCACTATTGATGAATACAGGCTTGCCATTGGCATCTTCCGCAGAAAAATATACTTTATATTGCCCATTTGCGACTGTCTTGCCATTATAGTCAGTTCCGTCCCAACGATATTCATAATTTCCTTTTTGCATTCCACTCATTTTTTCTGTGTGCAGCAGATTATTATTTGCATCATACACATTGGCGTACATAACAGAAGCTGTTTCATCCAAAGAAAAATACAGTGGTGTCATTACAGACTCATATTTAGTGATTTCATTTCCAGTCGCAGTGACATTTTTACCAATATAATTGACCGCACTGAGCATATCCTGCTGTGCTGTTTTTTCCGTCAAGGCAGCGATGCCTTCTGCTACATTGGTCATCTGCTCAAGGCTGGAAAACTGAGCCAGCTGGGCAATAAATTCTTTATCATCCAATGGATTGAGTGGGTCCTGGTGCTTCAGCTGGGTCACCAAAAGCTTCAGAAATGCATCCTTGCCAAGCACGTCATTCTTGGTCTTTGTATCTTCCCCGTAAAAACCACCCTGTTGCTGTAAAATCTGATCAATCATGACGCCCTCCACCTAAGCAAAAATGTCCACTCCGGTTGCGGAATTTTTTTCCGGATATTCGACATCTTGCACGTCCTGGGCCAAATCATTTCCTACCCGCCCAAGCGAGCGAAATCGTTGTGCTGTCATGGCCAGATCCCGATTTTCCTGCTGTTTGTTATGCTGTTCTGCGCCCTGCCACTGGGCATTGGTCTGGCTGTCACTGAGCTGGGTCTGCACCTCCAGCCTGGTCACTTTTAAGCCCTCATTTTCCAGCTGGGTGCGCAACTGAGCCATTTGCTCATTCAGAGCCTGGGATGCTTCTGCTGTGGTGGTACGCAACACGGCCTGCACTTCCTTGCCCCGCACCTGCAAAACAACGCTGACCTGCCCCAGCTCTATGGGATCAAGCCGAAGCGTCAGTTGGCGGGTACCCTGACCCAGATTTTTAAACGCGCCCTGCTCCACTTGCTTATAGACCTCGGCATTTTTTGCCAGGTTTGCCGGAGCATCCATCTTGCGCATGACAGCTTCAGCGTGTTGCCCTGATCCAAAAGTGCTGGTTGGCGTAACATCTGCTCCAGTTGTCTTGAATGTACTGCTGGCAGCTTGCTTCAATGGGGCATCAGAACGCTTATCCTGAAAAAATCCGTGCCGGGCATCTGATTGAGTCTGCTGGCCAGAAGTAGCGGCAGAACGTTCCCCAGCCCGTGTTGTGAGCACATTTTCTGCGCCAGAAGATTCCTCAGTCTGTCCGGATTTTCTGAGCAAAGGCTGATCTACTGCAAGGCCCTCGTCCTTGCCGCGCATGGTCATGCTGGAACGCCCTTCTTCCATGGATTTTTTTACAGGCGCACCAGAAAGTGCCTCTGGGGTAGTATCTTTTCCTGCCTGAACAGCCTTGTCAGGCCCAGGGGCATCTTGAATGGCCCGGCTTGTGGAATCTGCTGTATCAGATGCGCTCTCAGCACCAGCCAGTAGGCCGGACGTCCTGGCCTTCTGTTGTTCAGCAGCAGAAAGATCCGCTGTTACACTTTTCTCACCCTGAACAGCCTTGTCAGACCCTGCGCCCTGACGTGAGGCCCTGTTTCTGGACACGGTGTGACTGGCCCCAAAAGAAGGCCCGGTGGCATCCTGCTGCACCCCTGTTTGCTTGTGCCCGTGCAGACGTTCTTCCAGGTGAGCTACCCTGTCTAACAAGGCCAGCGTGGTATGTGCAATTTTTGCCGCAGGCGCTGAAGATACATTGGACGAATCAACAACCGCCTCATTCAGACGCAGCACACCCTGGCGTATTTCTTTTAACGCGCTCGCCAGGCCCTTGATGCGTTCTGGACGCAGGCCATTTTCCGCTAACAAGTCAGCATTTGCTTCAGCCAGCACTGGTGATGCTGACTGAGCAGACACACCCACCTTGCCAGTGACGGACACAGCTTTGCTGCGCTGGGTGATCTGGGTTCCAGACTCCTGTGATGTTTGTATCTGAGCGTGGAGCGATGTTATTTTATCCGCAATCCGCTCTTTAAGAGACTGTAATTTCGGGTCCTGAACATCCAGCGAGTCTATAACTTCATGCAGCGCAGACAACACACTCTCTATGTGCTGGCGCATGTCTGCCCATGCAGTATCATGAGTATGCGTAGCGGATTGAGAACTGACCTGCTCATCAGCGTCTGCCATGGCCTGCACCTGTTCAGGCTGGGCATCTGGATGCGCCTGGCCTGCAGTCTGATCCTCTGGGTGTGTCTGGCGTATAGCCTGCTCTGTTTCCTGGGACGCTGTTTGCTTTTCCGGGCCTGACTCTTTTTGCTCATCTGGCGCGGCATGGTGCGCAGCACTGGCATAAACCTCGGCAGATTTTTCCTCCTGCTGGGCAGAATACTCTGGCTGGCTGGCATATGTTGAAGACTGGGGTGGATGCTGGGCTTCAGAAGCGCCTGGGCCTGCGTACGCCCCTGTATCTCCTGGCAAACTCTGCTCTGCGACCGGAGCAAGGGCATAATCGCGCCTTTCTCCAACCAGGGCACTGTGCTCTTTGGCCTGAGAAGGAGATATATCCTGGGTATTATACTGATTATACTGCGAAAAAAGCAGTGCAGAAAAATCCGTATCAGCAGATGCTCTGGATGAAGCAAAAAAATCTCCCAAGCGAGACTGCGCTGCCTTGCCTGCCAGGTCTGTAGGAAAAAAGTGCATACTCCACCTCCTTGTACAGGAGGAATATCAAATCCCGTTCCACATGATGCGCCTGAACCTTTCTTGCTCACGAAGATTCACCGCAAAAACAGTTACGCAAGTCATCAGATATAAAAAAGCCGCTCAATGTTTTCCACAGAGCGGCTTTTGTACCTGAGAACAAAAATATGAAACAGCTATGCCTCGGACAAAAGCGCCAGCGTTTCTTCTATTAACTGCTCTGCCCGTTTCAGGCTCTGAGGCGCAAAATCATAGTTGGACAGATGCGTGGCCACATAGCCAGACAGCGGACGCAGAACCACAGAAAACCTGTTCCAGTCCAGCATCAGCGTTGTGTTGCCTGTGCGGGCCGCAGCCAGACCACGCAGCAGCACAATGGCATCCCTGCCCATGCGCTGAGCCAGAGCATCGTAGTGCTGTACCAGTGTCTGGGCTGTGGCGGCGCAGTCTGTACGCGACCCGACACCAAAAGCGTACAGCCAAAAGGCCCGCCAAAAAGAGCTGACAACCTGACTGGCTCGCTGGCGTGAAGAAAAACCACGCAGATCATAAAGACCATGCGTGTCCCGATCAGAGAACAAAATCTCCAGCCCAGGCAGGTGCAAGCCGTGCAGGCGCTCTTGACCTGGGCGCAACATTTCCCGCACCACCCGCCCTACTCGCTCTGGTGCAAATGCATCCTGACAAAAAGGGCGTTCATACATGCAGCGCCAGCACCCAACACAACTTCGTGTGGAGCGCAGCACCACATGACCAGGCTGATACGGGCCTGTTTCAAAGGCATGAACCGGCCCCATGGATAAGTTAAGCACCCGCAATCCAGTCCAGGCAGCAAGGTGCATTGGTCCGGTATCTGGCGTGACCAATAAAGCCAGATCCTGGCCCAGAAAAGCCAGTTGATCCAGGGTCAGCGTACCACAGGCACTGGCCACAGGTCTTTTGGCCAAGGCCCGGATTTCCCGGCACAAAAGCACTTCTGCTGGCCCACCTAAAAGCAAAGGAGCCAGGCCCTGACGCTCCAGCACTCTGATCAGCTCTGCCCAGAAAACAGGCTGCGGTCGTTTATCCGGCTCGCTTGCACCAACAAACAGGCCCACCTTGCGCGTATCAGGCTGCACCATGCGCGGCAAAGGCCAGGTGGTTTGAGCAAGCAGAGCCGGGCGGATGACATCCAGGGCATTCATATCTGCCCAATGAAAACAATTATGCCGATTATTATGTACCAGGCTGGCCCGGTATTCCTGCCACTGACCATGAATGCGTGTTACGCCCTGACGAACATACCCGCCAAATAACTGCTCACACTGTATGCGGCCTGCCAGTTCCTGGCTTTCTGGGCGATGACTTAAATTGATAACAAGATGAAAATGCTCAGACAGCACAGCCTGGGTCTGATCTGCACCAATATAGCGTGTGCGGGGACTGACCCGCTGCAAGGCAGCAGCAAACGAAGATTCTGCCAAAACCCAGATCGGATGGCCGGGAAACTGGCGTTCCAGCCACAAAGACAGCGGATAGGTTAAAATCAGATCGCCCATGCGCTGCATCTGAATAATGAGGATGGGTGCAGCCATATTATGCGTAGCTCTGGCGCATGGTTTCCACCAAAGAGCGCAAACGCAGGTCATAGGTGTGGCGGGCCAGAACACAGCGCCGCGCAGCCTGGGCCACCTGCTGTCGCACAGTGTCATGACGCAGGTAAAAACGCACTAATTCAGGAATTTCCAGTGGATCGTCATAACAGATCACTTCAGTGCCCACATCAAACAACTGGTCCATCTGGCGCCGATAATCAGTGAGGATAAAGCCCCCACACGCTGGTACATCAAAAACGCGCTGATTCACTGCCCCTTTCATTTGCTGGCTGGTGCAATTGAAATTAATTTTAATGCGCGGATAAAAATGTGGCAGCTCGCTGTAATAACTCAGTTCTTTATGGTAGGACCAGCCTTTTTCAGGAAGCAGGGAAAACCAGCCGGAATCTCCAGCCACAAGGGGTGTAAAAGGCAGTAACTGCCGCACACGGTCCAGACGGTATTTGAGTGTGGCCTGCCAGGTTATCAGGGTTTCAAAGGCCAACTGATAATCAACATCTGGCAGAGCGCGAAAACGCCGGGCATGTTCAGGATAGCGCGTGTCTAAAAAAGCCGAAACAGACAGCTCGCCACTGCGTTCAAAATCTGTGGCAATGGTTTCCACGGCCTGAATCAGGGCATCAGGAAAGGCATAGTTGTCATACTTGGCCTGAACCTTGTGTACCATGGAATTGCCCACAAAAGCTATGTCATGAGAAAAAGAAGTCTGGCGTGGAGGCACAAAACGATGTGGGTCTGTGGCCAAGGGCAAATAGTGAACCTGGCCAAACCCCCTGCTGCGCAGCGAGGTGATATTGTCTTCATCCCAGGTAAATATGCTTACCCAGGGAGAGTTGAGGTTTTCATACACATACAAAATCAGGTGTGGATTATCCACAAACCACGAGGCCAGGGGAAGTTGGAGCTGCTCCAGAAGCCCGGTCAGCACCCCTTCTTTGTCCACGCCCAGATGATTGATGGTCAGCACAAAATCAGGCTTAAAGGCAATGACCTCAGTCAGGATGGATTCTACAAATTCCTGAGTACCGATTTCTTTGCTGGGCAACTGGAGCAGCTGGGTCACATAACCCAGTCGGTCGCATGCTGCTTTCAACTCACCGGTGAGAAAATAGGTGCTGGTCAGCAGAAGGATGCGCGGAATAGTCTGGGTAAATTTGGGATGCCTGGCCTGGGACCAGAAATCCACACTTTGGCTCACAGCAAGCTGATCTGCCAGAGCGCGGTAATACTCAGGGTCCAGCCGCACATGGCAGGGATCAACCAGAGGAAAAAAAGGCAAGCCTCCATGCTCCATTTGCCAGTTCGACAGGCTCTGCAGTACATCACGGGCCTCACCATCCAGCCATAGCACGCGCCTATCATGAGCCCAGGCCATGCGTGTTCTGGTCAGTTCGTGCATGGATTTTTCACGATCAATAACAGCAACAGGGCCTGCGTACTCTGCCAGCAAGGCCTGCAATCCATGCCCCAGACCAAGGCCCACAAAAACAGGGAGCACGCTCCCATCTCTGGGAATATCGTCGCTGCGCTTGAGTTCCTGCGCAATGCCATGCCGCCCTCCCCAGTGGGACACACGGCCCTGGCGCTCAATGCGCAAATCACGCAATTCATTGTCCTGCATGACAGGCTGAATTGTGTATTCCAAGGGCGTACTTAGAGCGTTCTGGTCTGATGCACTGTGTTTTGTCTGCAATGTATCAGCGTGTTTTGTCATAGTTCTTCACTATCAACCCAAATGGTCACTGGCCCCCAATTCACCAGGTGTACATCCATGTCTGCCCCAAAAACACCAGTGCGTACTGTACACCCCCGGCTGGCCAGAGCAGCAACAAACGCCTCGTACATGCGCTGGGCCTTATCCGGAGCCAGGGCTGTTGAAAAAGAAGGGCGCCGGCCTTTGCGGATATCTGCGTACAAGGTAAATTGCGACACCACCAACACCTCGCCGCCGTGGTCCATCAGCGTGGCATTGATCGGTCCGTGGGCATCAGGAAACAGGCGCAGGCACGTGATCTTGTCAATAAACCTGTTCCACAGGGCCGTACCCACCAGTTCTGGCTGGTCTGAACCGCCAAAGCCTACAAAGACCACATAGCCTGCCCCAATACTGGCCACAGGAACGCCATCAATATGAACAGCCCCCTCACGC
>JAAYGZ010000287.1 GCA_012727515.1 Desulfovibrionales bacterium | reverse complement strand
GGGCAGGGCCAGGGCTTTGCGCTGTTCCATGCGCAAATAGGCGGAACCCTGGCCAGGTTGTTTGAGCGGAAACTTCACATGGGTCACCACCTGGCAGCAACTGTCAATGCAGGACAGACATACCCCGGCATACATATCTTCCAGGGGCATATTCTGTATGCCATCGAGGTTGGTGACTTCTGCTGTGGTATTCAGGCAGGCCAGGGCCACCGCAGCATCTGCCGCTGGATTACCAGTGACAATATTGCCGATAATGGTGCCCATGTTGCGAATCTGCAGGGAGCCGACCTTACGGCAGGCCTGGGCCAGGGCCGGAGCATGGCGCAACACAAGTTCTGACGAAGCAGCCTGAGCGTGGGTCACGCTGGCCCCGATGCGGATACATCCATTTTCTTCTGTAATGTTTTTAAGCTCTGCGATCTGGGTCAGGTCAACCAGCACATCGCACCCTGTTTTACCACCCTGAAGTTCCAGGATGAGGTCTGTGCCCCCGGCAATAATCCGGGCCTTGCCTCGGTTGGTACTCAGAACCGTGACTGCTTCAGACACGGTTGCCGGAAAAACGTAGTTTTGAACCATAGCTGCCCTCCGTGATGTTTGCGAACAGAGCCGCAATGCCGACCTGTTCAAGGTCAGCTATGAAAGGATCGTGCCAGGGCCTTGGCAAAAAACCAGTTGAAATACCAGACATTTTTATTTGCTTGAATAAAGCATCTATAACAAAAGCTATAGGAGCAGCGACATAATCACGGCCCAGTAGCAGGTATGTGAATAACTATGCGTGGATAGGGATGATTCCGTCCTGAGGCGAGATATGCCTTAGGTTATACAGCGCGGGTGCGTGTTGTGGGCTCTGGGATGCGTACAAAAATGGCAGGTTAATCAGCCCGGCCCTGGCTTTTTTTCAGGCGTTTACTGAGCGCAGGCTGGGAAATGCCCAGCCATTTTGCAGCCTGGGTCTGCACTCCTCCGGCGCGGCGCATGGCCTCACGCACCAAAGCCTGCACCGCGTCCTCAATAGTGGGCAGTGCAGAGGGAAAATGCAGGTCTGTGCTCAGATCAGGGTCAGGGCTTTGCGTATGGCCGGGGCCACATAGAAAATCTCCCCCTTTCCAGCAGCCCAGGGCATCAAAGACAAAGGCCCGCAATTCGCGCACATTGCCGGGAAAGTCATAGGCTTTAAGCTGACTGAGCACATGCTGGCTCGGCACTGGCCTTTCTTTATCAAAACTGACCGCAGCCTGGCTGATAAAATGCTCCAGCAGGGCAGGAATATCTTCTGGCCGTTCCCGCAATGGTGGCAGGCGCACAGTGTGGGTGCGCAAGCGGTAATAGAGGTCTGAACGAAACTGCCCACGCGCTGTCAGGGCTTCCAGATCATGGTTAGTGGCCACAACTAACCTGGCCTCAGCAGGGCGCGGCACATCCGAACCCAGGGGCAGATATTCGCGCTCCTGCAGCAGACGCAGCAGTTTGATCTGCGATGTTTCGCGCAGATCGCCAATTTCATCGAGAAAAAGAATGCCGTCTCCGGCCTGCTCCACCAGGCCCTTGCGTGCGTGTACTGCACCGGTAAAGGCCCCTTTGCGATGGCCAAAAAGAGTATCGCTGAACATCATGTCATCAAGTCCAGCCACATTGACCGCCACAAAGGGCTTGCTGCTGTAGGCCAGGTTGTGGATTGAGCGTGCGGCCAATTCCTTGCCCACTCCTGTTTCCCCACAGATCAGCACTGGCTCTGATGAAACACTGATTGCTTCCAGATACTTGAAAATCTGTCGCATTTTGGGGCTGACAGTGGTAAAATGGGCAAATGCTTCAGGATTGTTCAGATGGTCTTCAACAAGACTTTGGCGCAGTGATGCGTTTTCACGGCGCAAGCGGCTCATTTCCAGGGCTGTGCGCACTGAAGCAACCAGCCGTTCTTCCTCCACGGGCTTGGCCAGATAATCCTGAGCGCCACCTTTCATACATTCCACGGCTGATTCAATGGATTCCACCCCGGTGACCACAATAACCGGCAGATCTGGACGCAATTCCCGCGCCTGAGCCAGAATATCCAGACCACTCAGGCCGGGCATACATAAATCCAGTACAACCGCGCCCAGCCTGCGAGTCTGAATAATGCTCAACGCATCTGGCGCGTGCTGACAGCACAGCACATTATCTATGCCCACAGCCCGCAGGCACAGTTCAAAACTGTGCAGAATATCTGCTTCGTCATCAATAAGCAGCACAGGAAACGGCTCTCTCATGCCTCACCCCTTTTTACGCTTGCACAGGAAAACAAAGGCGTACCCGTGTGCCCTGGCCCTGACAGGATTGAATGTCCAGCCTTCCGCCATGCTCCTGCATAATGCGGGCAGAAATAGACAGGCCCAGACCAGTTCCGCCACAACTTCGC
>JAAYGZ010000286.1 GCA_012727515.1 Desulfovibrionales bacterium | reverse complement strand
GTCTATTTCCAGCCAGGGCAGTATAAGGGCCACCCAAGGTATCAGCAGGGCCGGAACCAGCTGAAAGCCTTCAATGGCGCGCACAAAGCTCTGAGGGTCAAGAATTTTGGGTGCGCCTGCTGCTGCAAACATCAGGGCCAGGCCAAGGCGCAGCAGTGTGGCCATGGAAACACGCCAGGACGCAGTGCAGTGCACGTTCATGGTTGCTCTCCAACTGTGACGGGTAGCCCGGCCTGGCTCCAGACAGTCCATCCATCATGCAATTCATATATATCTGTCAGTCCCTGGGCGCGGAGAAGGTGCCTGAGTTCCTGGCTTAATGTGCAGGACGCCCCGTCACAATAGAGAATAAGGCTCTGGGCTGTGAGCTGAGAACGCAGGGCCGGGAAAAGAAAAGAAAAATCTTCCACAGGCAGGGACAGGGCGCCTTGAATATGCCCCTGAGCATAGGTCAACGCATCACGGGCATCCACAAACAGGGCCTGGCCAGAGTTGTGGAGGTTATGGGCCTGGTCCAGAGAAATGCCTGTTTCTGCACTAAATGTATGCGACGCGGGCAGAGTGCGTACAGGCAAGGGGTCTGGACGCAAGGCATTAAAACTTATGCCCAGAATTGTGGCCAGCAGCAAAGCGAGCACAATGCGCAGGCCCTGAATGCGCCAGGAAATGGGGTGGATGGTTTTCATGCGCCAGGTGAGTCCTGAGGAATATGCAGGCCCAGAATACCCAGAATACTGACCACAAGCATAAACGCTCCGCACGCAGTAAAGCCCAGAACAAATGACGCATGTTCACCGCTCCAGGCCAGGGCAAGGGGAAGCAAGCCTCCTCCCAGCAGAGAAGAGCAGGTTATGGTCAGGGAAACAGACAAATCATTTGTTCCTCTGGGGCAAACCAGTGCCAGAACGGCAAAGCCTACAGGAAAAAAGCTCACCACAAAAACCGGCTGCAACGAGAGCATGGCAATGGTCCACCATAAAGGGCCATGGCCGGCCAAAAGAGTTGTGAGCGCCGCACCGGTCAGGTACCCAGCCAGGCTGGCCCGGTATCCGATTCGTTTGATAATCCATCCTGCGGTGGGAAGAAAAGCCAGGGACAGCAGGCGTGAGCAGCTTAAAACAATATTGGCCTGTTCACGGCTCAGGCCTTTTTCTGCCACTAAAAAGGCAGGGGTTAAATTGTAGAGGCCCACTTCCAGGCCCACGGCCAGAACAAAAAACATGACCATGATCCAAAAAGCCAGGCGCTTGGCAATGGCAGTGATATTGGTCAGATTTGGGGGCATTCCTGGCCGGGTAGTCTGGGGTCCACGCAGTGCATATACCAGGGCCAGGCCCAGACAGGCGCAGCCCAAGAGCGTCAGAAGGGCAGGGTAGCTCCAGGTACTGACAAAAAGTTCAGCCAACAGTGGGGCAAGAATAAAGGACAGGTTCGGGCCAAGTTCATGTATGGCAAAGGCCTGACCCCACAGGGACTGGGCCGTGGTTTCTGTAATCGTGACCACGCCAGAGGGCATGTACAGCCCGGCACTTAAGCCGATAAAGCAGGTCCAGGCTAAGAAAAAATCAAAATTTTGAGTTGTGGCCAGGCCAAGCAGGCCAAGTCCGATGCCTGTGGCCGAGACAACAATAACTCTCTTGTGCCCCAGCCTGGCTGAAAGAAGACCCGCGCACAGCACAGAAAAACTATAGCCGCCGGAAAGAAAAAGAAAGACTGTTGCGGTTTGGGCCAGTGTCTGGCCAATTTCCTGGCTAATGGGCAAAAGCAAGGGGCCAAACAAGGTCCGGGCCATGAAATTGGCAAAAAAAACCATGGTTAACAGGACCAGGGTGGGCAGGGCCGTGGAAAACGAAGTCGTGGTCAATGGGGAGGATGCTGTGTTCATGCTTAACAACCAGAAAAAAAGTCTGTATCTGCCATGCTGGCGTAAAGGGTCAATCTGCTACGTGCAATCATGTATGAAATCAACACCAACCAGGAGGCTCGCGTGCGAAGCATAATACTGGGACTTTTTTGTGTGCTGCTCACGGCCACAGGCGTTATGGCCGACGATGTAACAGATATGATTCAGAAACGTTATGAGACCTTGCAGTCGTTTCGTGCTTTTTTTCTTCAAAAACTGACCAATGCCTCCAGCCGGGAGGTTCAAGAGCGCCTGGGGACCATTGTTTTTGTCCGGCCCATGTTCATTCGCTGGGAAACCACCAGCCCGGAACCTGAACTGCTGCTCATTGGGCAGGATCAGGTGTGGGATTATTTTCCGGACGAAGAAACAGCCTATCGCTATACCTTTGATCAGGTCATGAGTTCCAAGACCATGCTGCGTTTTGTGTCTGGCGAAGCCAACTTAAAGGAAGATTTTACAGTCAGGGATCTGGGCCAGGAAGGCGGATTCCGGCATCTTCAGCTTATCCCCAAAGAGCCTGAACCCAATCTGGTGGAAGGAGAAATCTGGGTCAGGCCGGATCAGAACATGCTGGAGCGAGTCAAGCTGGTGGATTTTTTCGGTAATATAAATGAATTGGAATTAAGCGGGATAGAGCTTGATGTACCCATTCAGGACGAAGAATTTACCCTGACTCCGCCGCCAGGCACAACCATTCTGGACAGCCCTGAAGAATAGCGGCTTCATTGTGCTCTACTGCGCAGAAAATAAGGAACATGCATGAGTATTGAATACAACCACGTCCGCGTACATATTGATGTGGATGCGGTGGTGCATAATTATCGCCTTTTGTCTGGTCAGGGAACCTGTGTGGCTCCGGTTATCAAGTCAGATGCCTATGGTCATGGCCTGCCTGAGGTTGCCTGCGCCCTGCACCAGGCTGGCGCACAGATTATGGCTGCTGGAACAGTGGGTGAGGCGGTACGACTTAAAAAGTGTGTGCCGCAGCTGGAGGTTTTTTCTCTCCTGGGTCCACTTTCCCCTGCAGAGTATCGGGCCATTGGCGAGCATGATATTGTGCCTTTTGTCAGCTCGTTTGAGCAGTTGCTGGACCTGGAACACCAAGGACGGCGTAGCGGTGTTCCTGTGCAGGTGGCGCTTAAATTTGACACAGGCATGTCCAGGCTGGGATTTGACGTGGACCAGGCAGTTGCTGTGGCCAGTAGTCTTGACGGCCTGGAGCATGTGCGCGCGGCCTGGGTCTGTTCGCACCTGGCCACAGCGGATGACCCTGATCAGGCGGGCTTTGTCCGCGAGCAACATGAGCGCTTTGTTGCTGTGCTCAAAACGCTGCGCAGCCGTGGATTTGGAGTGCGGGCAAGCCTGGTTAATTCTGCTGGCCTGCTGGCCTACCCGGACCTTCATCATGACCTGCAACGGCCTGGCATTGCCCTGTATGGAGCCAGCCCATATGCAGGAACAGCCTGGGCTGCCAAGGGCAAGGGGCTGCGCCCGTGCATGGAAGTCTGTACATCCCTGCTGCAGGTGCGTGCAATCAGGGCTGGGCAGAGCGTGAGTTATGGACGGACATTCACGGCAACAAAACCAATGCGCATTGGCATTGTGGGCATTGGCTATGCGGACAATTATTCTCGCGGGCTGTCTGGCCAGGGCTATATGCTTGTGCAGGGCCAGCGTGTGCCTGTACTGGGCCGGGTGTGTATGCAGATGACTGCGGTGGATGTCTCGGCAGTGCCCCGGGCCTGCGCCGGGGACGAGGTTGTTGTGCTGGGCAGACAGGGACATGCATCAATCAGTGTTGAAGATCTGGCCCAGTGGTGGGGAACCATTTCCTATGAAGTGTTCTGCGTCTTGGGGCAGAATCCCCGCGTGTACAGCAGGCGCGAAGAGAGCGGTATGTTTATGGAGCAGCCTGAAGGTTGACGCCTGAAGTGTTCTTGTCTATGCACCCTTTCTTCTTTTCTCTAGTATAGGAATGTATGTATGTTTGACAGTCTGTCTGACCGCCTTGAGTCGGTCTTTAAAAAACTGCGCGGCCAGGGCCGCCTTGACGAGAAAAATATCCAGGATGGGTTGCGTGAAGTGCGCATGGCCCTGCTGGAGGCAGACGTCAATTTCAAAGTCGTAAAGGACTTTGTCGAACGGGTTAAAGCCAGGGCCTTGGGCCAGGACGTGCTGGCAAGTCTTACCCCTGGGCAGCAGGTCATTAAAATTGTTCATGAGGAACTCATTGAGCTGCTGGGCGGGGAAAGCTGCGCACTTAATTTCAAGGGTAAGCCGCCGTATATCATAATGATGACTGGCCTGCAGGGTTCAGGCAAGACAACCACAGCCGGAAAACTCGCCCTGTATCTGCGCCGCCAGAAATACACACCGTATCTGGTTCCTGCTGATGTGTATCGACCTGCGGCCATTGATCAGCTGCGCAAACTAGGTTCAGAGCTGGGCGTGCCCGTGTATCCGTCCACAGTGGATATGTACCCAGTGGATATTTGCGCCAATGCAGTGCGGGAAGCAGGCTTGCAGGGCTGCTCAGTCATTCTTTTTGATACCGCAGGTCGGTTGCATATTGATGAAGCCCTGATGCACGAACTGGTGAGCATCAAAGACCGCTGTCAGCCCCAGGAAATTTTATTTGTTGCCGATGCCATGACTGGTCAGGATGCGGTGACCGTCGCGGAAAAATTTGATGAACTGCTCGACATCACGGGCGTGGTGCTGACAAAAATGGATGGTGACGCCCGTGGTGGTGCGGCCCTGTCCATTAAATCTATCACGGGCAAGCCCCTCAAATTTGTCGGCATGGGTGAGAAATTAAGCGAACTGGAAGTCTTTCACCCAGATCGTATTGCTTCGCGTATTCTGGGCATGGGCGATGTGCTGACCCTTATTGAAAAAGCACAGTCCACCATTGATGCCAAAGACGCCGCAGCCCTGGAAGAAAAATTCAAAAAAGCTCAGTTTGATCTGGAAGATTTTCGCACCCAGATGCGACGCATTAAAAAACTGGGTTCTTTGGAAGGGATTTTAAAGCTCATTCCTGGAATGGGCCAGATGCGCAAGCAACTGGACAATGTGCAGATGCCGGAAAAAGAAATGGTGCGCGTGGAAGCAATTATTAATTCCATGACCATGGCTGAACGGCACAGCCCCAAAATTATCAATCCGAGTCGCAAGCAGCGCATTGCCAAGGGCAGCGGCACTACTGTGACCGAAGTAAACCAACTTTTACGAAATTTCGAGCAGATGCAGAAAATGATGCAGAAGATGATGACTGGCAAAATGCCGGCCATGCCAGGAGGCGGGCGTATGCCAGGCTTACCGGGTATGGGGGCAATGCCTGGCCCCAGACCAGGGCTGCCTGGCGCATCAGGAAAATCTGCGGCGGAAGCGGCCAAGCTGAAAGAAAAGCGCAAAAAGGCCAAAAAACAGCGGAAGAAAAAATAGCCACATGCCCATGTTCTGTGTACACCGTGCACAGCATGGATGGCAGACCACTTTAGTATCGTTTCAGGAGAAGAACAATGGCGTTGAAACTCAGACTGACCCGCATGGGTTCCAAGAAAAAACCTTTTTATCGTATTGTAGCCGTGAACAGCGAGGCCCGTCGTGATGGCCGCGCCCTGGATTATGTTGGCTACTATAATCCCATGACCGATCCTGCAGATATCAAAATTGATCAGGACAAGGTTGCCATGTGGATGCAGCGTGGCGCAAAGCCCACAGAAACAGTGCAGTCACTGCTTAAAAAATCCGGACTGGCAAGCTAAGTTCTGATCTGCGCATCGTGCCGTATGCGCCTTCAGGCTGTCCCAACAATGGCGGAGGTTTCATGCTCAAGGAACTAGTAGAATACATGGCTACGTCCCTGGTTGATAATCCGGAGAGCGTTGTGGTGTCCGAAGTTGAAGGAGAACAGACTGCGGTCATTGAATTGCGGGTAGCCAAGGAAGATCTGGGCAAGGTCATTGGCAAGCAAGGCCGCACAGCCAGGGCCATGCGCACTATTCTGGGGGCAGCCTCAACCAAAGCCAAAAAACGGTGCGTCCTCGAAATTCTCGACTAACATGAACGCAACTGCCGGTGAGCCGGTCGCGCTCGTGGAGCTGGGCCGGGTGGGAAAACCGCACGGCCTGAAAGGGGAGCTCTGCATTGATATGTTTGCAGACTCCCCTTTGATTTTTGCAGATCTCCAGCGCATTTATTTACGGCAGGAAGGAAAAAAGCCGCGTCCGTGCGCGGTTCTTGCTGCGCGTGAACACCAGGGCCGGGCCTTGGTGCTGGTGGATCGCTGTCAGGGGCGTGACCAGGCTGAGGCATGGCGTGGAGCCGTTGTATTGGCCAGGGAGCGGGATCTGCCGCCAGTGGCAG
>JAAYGZ010000285.1 GCA_012727515.1 Desulfovibrionales bacterium | reverse complement strand
GCGCGCAGACACTGATTGAAACGCGGCCCGCAACAATGAGCCGCACACGTTGTCCGTCAGTTTGGGCTCCACCACAAAAAATATGACTGTGCCAATGCCAATCAGCCACAAACTTGTGCGCACAACAACCGTGCTTTGCCAACTCAGGCCTTGGCCGGGCCGGGTATTTCTGGGTCGAAACAGAGCAGGTAATTCTAACAGCACGTAAAAACCAAGCCCGCCCAGGACAATAAGCAGCATAATGATCACTGTAACAGCCCAGTCATCTGCAAAGCTGACCAGATTGCCAGGGTATGTGCTCAAGCCTGCATTACAAAAAGCGGAAACAGCGTGAAACAGCGCGCTGAAACCCTGAATACGCCCATGACTGAAACAATGCAGGGCAATGGCTCCAGCCAGCTCTATAGCTGCGCAGACCAGAACAATACGTCCAAGAAAATGCCCCAGATGAAAGGCAGGATCACCCAGCAGGGATTGGCCAACAGCAATGCGGTCTGTCAGGGAAACCCGGCGTCGCCAGAGATAAAAAATAAGGCTGGTATAGGTCATGACGCCTAAGCCCCCGACCTGAATCAGCACCAGCAGGACAATGTGTCCAAAGCGGGAAAAATGGTCAGCCGTGTCCACCACGGACAAGCCCGTGACACAGGTAGCAGAAACAGAGGTAAACATAGCATCAAGCAGGGAAATGGGCTGGGTCTGCACTGCCGCGGGATGATATAAAAGCAGACCGCCAATAAAAATGGTCAGCGCAAAAAAATAAACCGGCAAAAGAGCCGGCGCAAGAAGTTTGGGCGTGGAACGCATGGGTTACTCCAATGCTGCGGCCAAAAGGCGGCGCGTATAATCCTGTTCAGGGCGCGTAAAAATGCGTTCTGTGGCTCCGCGCTCCACAATCTGACCAGCATGCATAATAATAACCTGATGGCACAAGGCCCGCACCAGGGCCAGATCATGGGTGATAAAAATATAGGTCAGGCCAAAGCGGGTTTGCAGGTCACGCAGCAGGCGTACAATCTGCACCTGCACTGTGCGATCCAGGGCCGAAGTGGGTTCGTCCAGAATCAGAGCCCGTGGGCGCAAAACCAGTGCCCTGGCAATGGCTATGCGCTGGCGCTGGCCTCCGGAAAATTCATGAGGATAGCGCTGCATACTGGCAGGATCAAGCTCCACAGCATCAAGGATTTCTGCAATGCGTGCTTCCCGCTCATGGCCCTGGGCAAGACCGTGGGCGTCCAGGCCTTCGGCAATGATCTGTCCAACAGTCATGCGTGGGCTTAAACTTCCGTAGGGGTCCTGAAAAACCACCTGAAAATCCGGGCGCACGGCCCGCATGTCCCGCTCTGAGAGTGTGTCCAGGCGAAGGCCATCAAAAGACACGGCACCCTGACTGCGGACAAGACGCAGCAAGGCCAGGCCCAAGGTTGTTTTACCTGACCCGCTTTCTCCGACCACGCCAAGGGATTCGCCCTGACGCACTGCAAGAGAAACCTGGTGCACAGCATCCAGATATCTGGTTGTGCGGCCAAAAAAATTACGCGCCAGGGGAAAACGCACCTGGAGCTTGTCAGCGCGGATCAGCTCTGGCGCGTGCTCTGCAACAGGGCATGGACGCCCTGACGGGGTGCTACGCAGAAGTTCCTGGGTATAGGCATGCTGAGGCGCAGTAAAAATACGCTCTTTGGGACCGTGCTCAACCACTTCACCCTGGCGCAGCACATACACCTCATCAGCCATGTGCCGGACCACGCCCAGATCGTGAGAAATAAGCAAAATCGCCATGTTCAGACGCTGTTGCAGGTCGTGAAGCAGGGCCAGAATCTGCGCTTGCAAGGTCACATCTAGCGCTGTTGTTGGTTCATCTGCAATGAGCAGGGCCGGGTTATTGGCCAGGGCCATGGCAATCATCACGCGCTGACGCTGGCCCCCGGAAAGCTGGTGGGGAAAACTGTTCCAGCGCGCAGCAGGATCAGGAATGCCCACCATATCCAAAAGCTCCAGGCTGCGTGCTTTGCTCTTGGCCAGGGGCTGATGCAAGCGCACAGTTTCTGCCACCTGCTGGCCAATGGTGTGCACAGGGTTGAGCGAGGTCATGGGCTCCTGAAAGATCATGCCGATATGCCCACCCCGCACCTGGCGCAAGGTATGGCTATCCATGCGCAATATGTCCTGGCCCTTAAAAAAAATTGCACCGCGTGGATGCACGGCCTGGGCAGGAATCAGGCGCAGCACAGACAGGGCTGTCACGGATTTGCCAGACCCGCTTTCTCCAACCAGGGCGCAGGTTTTTCCAGGATACACGTCAAGATTTACCCCGCGCACAGCCTTGGTGCATGTTC
>JAAYGZ010000284.1 GCA_012727515.1 Desulfovibrionales bacterium | reverse complement strand
GTACGTGCCGTACACGCCACACCCTGCTCATCAGCAACAATTTCAGCCAGTCGTTCCCGCACTTCCGGGTATCCGGCATTGGGCATGTAGCCAAAAGCAAAAGACTGTTGCGCTGCATCGGCCAATTCATGCAGAGTCTGGGCCACAATAGGCGGTGGAGCCAGGTCTGGATTGCCTAAACTAAAGTCATAAACATGCTCAGGACCGTATTTTTTCTTGAGTTCAATGCCTGCCTCAAACATGCGTCTGATCCACGACGCTTTGGACAAATAGCCAGTCACTTGCGTGTTCAGCACCATCTTGGACCTCTTTACTTGTGTAGGTGATAGGAAGGGCTTTTTTAAGGTATTACAGGCTTACATCTCCAGCCCGATTTTTCTGTATTCGCTCAGCTTATTGCGCAGGGTGCGTACAGAAATACCCAAAAGTTCTGATGCCTTGGTTCTATTCCCGGCGGTTTTATCCAGACTTTTCATTATCAGGTGCATTTCCATTTCCTGAATGGTGGGAATGCGGCCGTCTGCATCTGGCGGAGTAAGGGCGTGAATCGGCAGCGGGGCGCCATCATCCGGGTCTGCTGGGTCCGGAGTTTCTGATTCTGTGGCATTGCTGGATTGGATTTGCAGCTCTGTGTCTGGCACCCAGTCTTCATGGCCATCCAGCAAGAAATGGGTGATACGAATAGGCCCGCCCCCAGCAAGCAGCACAGCGCGTTCCATTAAGTTTTGCAGTTCACGCACATTGCCAGGCCAGGCATAGGCAAGCAGCCAGTCTCGCGCATCAGGAGCAATGGGCGGAACACCCAGCCCATATTCCCGGCCATAGCGCTGTACAAAAAAATCTGCCAGGCGAAGAATATCATCACCGCGCTGGGCCAAAGGAGGCAGGCGCAGGGGGATAACATTGAGGCGGTAGTAAAGATCCTGGCGAAATTCCCCGCGTTCCACGCTCTGTTCCAGATTGCGATTGGTGGTGGCCAAAACCCGTACATCAACCTTGACGGTTTCTGTGCCGCCCACGCGGTCAATTTCACTTTCCTGCAAGGCACGTAACAATTTGGCTTGCAGGGCCAGGTCCATCTCGGAGATTTCATCCAGCAGCAAAGTGCCGCCAGATGCCAGTTCAAATTTGCCCAGCTTGCGGGTAATAGCTCCGGTAAAAGCGCCTTTTTCGTGGCCAAAAAGCTCACTTTCAAGCAGATGTTCTGGCAGGGCTGCGCAGTTAACCGCGATAAACGGACCATTTTCCCGTCCGGAATGGGCATGGATATAACGGGCAAACATTTCTTTGCCTGTGCCAGATTCGCCGGAAATAAGCACTGTTGCTTTGGAGGCTGCCACTTGTCTGGCCAGCGCCAGTACCCTTGCCAGGGCAGGATGAGAGCCAATGATAGCGCGTTCAGAGGTGGAAGAAGCTGAGCCAGAGGTTTGTTTGGGGTCAGCCTGGTCTGGCAGAACAGCCGCGATTTTTTCCCAGGTTAAAGGAGCCAGCCAATAGTCGTCTGCTCCCAATTCCATGAATTGTCGGGCTTCTTCGGCAGTGCCTTTTTCAGTAAAAATAATGACAGGGATATTTTTGCCAGTGCGGTCCAGGGTTTCCAGCAGGTCCTGGGCCCGGTAGCCAGGCAGGGCGGGCAGAGTAAAAATAAGATCAGGGGTGCGTGTATCCAGCACCTTGAGCGCAGAAGCCCGGTCCTCAACAACCATAGCCTGACAATCATGCTGCTTGAGCTGAACATGCACAGGAGAGATGAATTCAGACCGAGATATAAAAAGAATTCGTTTGGCCGCCATGACGGACACCTGCTATCTTTTCCCGTGCTTTTTGGCAACACAAAGCACGGACAACAGAATCAGGATATATCAGCAGGATGCTCCAGATTTTTTTGCCATTTTTGGGTCATGACTCGTTCAAAGGCAGCAACACAGTTTTTATCCCAGGCAGTTCCTGCACCATTGCGTAAAATATCCAGGGCTTGCGTATCTGGTTTGGCTTGCTGGTATGGGCGGTCAGTGGTCATGGCGTCAAAGGCATCAGCCACAGCAACAATACATGCTTCCAAAGGAATTTCCTGAGCAGACAGGGCTCTGGGGTAGCCGTGGCCATCAACGCGCTCATGATGACACCAGATAATGGAGCGCACTTCATCCAGAAAATCAAGGCGAGACAAAATCTCTGCCCCTGTGGTGGGATGGCTATTGATTTCCTGTCTGAGTTCCGGGGTCGGGGCTGCGTTATTATGTTGAAAAATACGATCAGAACAGCCTATTTTGCCCAGGTCGTGCAGTACGCCTGCAATGCGTACTGTTTCAATCTGCGAGTCGCTCAGGCCCATTTCGTGGGCAATTTCAGCTGCCAGAGCAGCAACCCGCTCTGCATGGCCTCTGGTGTAGGCGTCTCTGGCTTCTAAAGCCTGGGCCATGGCCTCGACTGTTTGCAATGTATTGGTGCGGATTTGCTTGTTTAAAACGGTGAGTTTTTCAACCATCTGTTCAAGCTGAAATTCACGTCCCTCGACCTTAACCATCATCATGCCCATGGCTTCAGCAATGGTACGGATGGGTTCCGGAGTAGCTGTGGTGGTCAATTCCATAATTTTATTGGAATACTCTCCACCAGCAATACAGGCAATACTATCAAGAAGTTTTTTGAGTTCGTTCTTGCTATCCATACGCTCCTCCTGTGGAGTGCAAATATGCATGGCAGAATACAGCGTAAAATGAAAGGCTTTTACAGTCTAAAAGAACGTATTGTATGGGCAAAAAAGCACAGCCCGTTCCCCGTAGTCTGGCTTTATCCGCGTCTTGCGCCCTGAAAGTGAACATACTATGGCCTCGCCACCCTGACTGGCCGGGGTGCTGGCCTCACTC
>JAAYGZ010000283.1 GCA_012727515.1 Desulfovibrionales bacterium | reverse complement strand
GTGGTTGAACTTTATGACAATGGGGCCAATGATACAATTCAAATTTTTTCTGTTAGTGGTCGGCATATTGTAGGAACGAAACTTGGACATGGAGACTGGGACTCAGCTGGAGTATCCTTTCCTGAAGACATGAATACTCAAGTTTTGACACCAGAAAATGGATTTTCAAATAATGCAGTTTATGTTGGCGACAATTTAAATGGTATTGGTGATAATCTTCCTTTTAGTGCGGTAGCTCCGTATAATCAATTTACATATAATGGAATGAATATAGGATATTCCGGAGATGGAAACCCTTCAAATTTGAATGAATATCTCACAATAGATGAAGTTACGGAAGACCTTATTGTTTTAATAGTTGGGGCAGGTGTTTTTTCAGCCAAAGCTAAATGGGACTATATTCCAAGTTCTAGTGGAGGAAATGTAACCCCGATCTCAATTTCCACACAAGAGTTAGCCCAACAATCTTTAGAGCAGATCAATACAGCCATTACCTATAAAGATACTATCCGTGCTCATTTAGGCGCAATGCAAAACCGCCTTGAAAATACAGCTACAAATTTACAAATCCAGACTGAAAACCTCCAGGCCGCTGAGTCCCGCATATCTGACACAGATATGGCCCATGAGATGACCGCGTTGGTAAAAGGCCAAATCTTAGCTCAAGGAGCCACAGCCATGCTTGCCCAGGCCAACACATTGCCGCGCATGGCATTGGAATTGATACAGGGATAGTTTGCTCTACCATTCCCAAGCCTTCAACCCACTCTTTTTCTGCCCTAATAACCTGCCTGTGCCTTGATTCGCTCCACAATCAGATCGTGGGCTGGGAAACGCCGCGTTTCAAATTTAGAATAGATCAACTGCCCATTGGCAAACACATCAAAAATACCTCCCGTGCCAACCTCCAGCACAGGCTGGACGCCAAATTCCTGTCCTAAACGTTCCGCAAGACCTGCGGCCCTTGGATAGGAACTTCACTGCCCGCAATACACAATGCGTATATCCATAACATTGCCTCCATAAATTTTCAGACCACCTATCCCCGTGACCGTCCCTGATCAAGCACCCCGTATGCTCCAAGGTGAAGCAACCCTGCTTTTTATTTCATTAAAATAGCCAGACTCATATATTTACCCTACTTTTTATCTGTAATGACAACCTGCACAACCTTTGATAGGCAAACAGCAATTCCATTCTATTGATGAGGTATCTATGCAAATTCATTGGCAACGCCCCAGCACTGACGCCACGGCTCTGCTGGGAGTGAATTTCAGTCACCCCCTTGCCCAGGCTGTTCTTGAGGCCAGCCACGCAGAATGTCTGCAACTGCGTGCCGGAGATATCCTGCGCGGAGATTGTGGTGCATTCCAACTCACCAGCGCAGTGCGTCTGCCTGGCGCAGACCTCCTGGCACCCCTGTGGGCAGCAACCTGCCTGACTGACCCACCACGTCCAGGCATGTATCCATGCGAGCGTTCACACCAGGGCCTGTCCCTGGCCTGGATTACCTTAAGTGACAAAGGCGCACGCGGCGAACGCATTGATGCCAGCGGCCCGGCCATTCGGGACACCCTGGCTGAAAGCCTGTCCCTCTGCCTGGCCACAGGCGTCATCATTCCAGATGAACCAGACCTGCTCCAGGCCACGTTGGTGGATTTTTGCCTGCACCAGCGCTTTGACCTTGTGTGCACCACTGGCGGCACAGGGCTTGGGCCCCGCGACATTACTCCGGAAGTCACGCAAAAGGTGCTGGACAAACGCTTGCCTGGATTTGAGCGCGTTATGACCGCTACGTCTGTAGCCAAAACCCCCCATGGCATGATTTCCCGCGCTGTGGCCGGTGTACTGGGCACAAGCCTGGTCATAAATCTGCCCGGAAGCCCCAAGGCTGTGCGTGAAAATCTCAGCGCCCTGGCCCCTGCCATTCAACACGCCGTGGACAAACTACAGGGAGACTCCCGCGACTGTGGACGCTAACCCCAGTCTTACCTCATCAGCAGTGCTCAGGTCATTTCTGGTCAACTCGGCCATGATGCGCCTGGGCGTACTCACGTTTTTGCTGATACTGGCTGTTTCAGAGCGTCTTAATCTCTCTGATCCAAACCTGCGTTTTGTGCTCTGCAAAGAAGAACTGTACACGACGTTCTTTGTTCTTGGTTTTGCTTTTAATATCGGATACTTAAAATTCAACAAACGTTTTTTCAGTTCGTTATTTTTTTTCCGCTTTCAGATGCTTGCAGACATGGGCCTGCTGACCTGGTGGGTTTTTCTGACCGGGGGCGTTTTCAGTGGTTTTCTTCTTATCTATATTCTGGCCATCTTTTTTTATGGAAAATTTCTTGGCGTAAAAATCTCTGCCGCTGTTTCAGTTGCCCTGTGCATCAGCTTGTTCCTTATTTCCTGTGTGCAATTTTATTACCCCCATCTCTGGGCTGAAGCACATATTCGCGGCTCTGATCTGGCCTATAATTTCAGCCTCTTTACCCTGGCCCTGGCCCTTATCACCAGCCTGGTCTTTTTGGGAAACCAGGAAGACAAACGCTTACTGTACAAAGTTGTTGAACAGGAAGCAGCGCTGAGCCGGGCTGAAACCCTGAAATTTCGTATTTTTGACTGGATCGATTCTGGCCTCATGGCCCTGGATAACGCTGGCCATATAACCACCATCAATACCCGCGCCCTGGACTGGCTGCCTGGCCTGGGCCGCGAACACGTGGTTAATGTCGATTTCAGCACTCTTTTTCCAGAATTTGCTGCGTCCTGGGAAAAACGTGCGGCACATGCAAGTATGCGTGCCATTGTGTCCAGCCCGCGCACAGGGCTGACTTTTGGTCTCAAGCTGACAGCCCTGCCCGACAACCAGGGCTGGCTCATGCTTTTTTCTGATATTACCCAGATTCACAAACTTGAGCTCCAGCTCAAGGAAATGGAAAAGCTGGCCACCATTGGTGAATTGGCCGCAGGCCTGGCCCATGAAATGAAAAACCCCCTGGCCGGAATCAAGACCAGTATTCAGCTTCTCCTGACTGATGACCTGGAGCCGGAGTATGCCACGCGCCTGTCAGCCGTTATTATGCGTGACATTGAGCGGCTTGATTTTTTGCTTAAAGATTTTCTTGTCTTTGCCCGCCCGCAAACTGCAACGCCAGAGTCTGTGCCTTTGCGCCAGGTTGTGGACGAAGTCCTGACACCGCTGGCCATGCGCTATCCGGCAGTACATATTTCTCAGTATATCAATGATGAATGCGTGGTCTTTGACCGGCATCAGTTGCATCAGGTTGTGCTCAATATCTGCCTTAATGCCTTTCAGGCCCTGGAAGAACAGCCTGACCCACAACTGACCCTGCACAGCAGATATTCTTCCTCCGGACATATACTCTGCGTTGAAGACAATGGTCCAGGCTTTGCGCCAGACCTGCTGACGCGCTGTTTTACCCCCTTTGTGACCACCAAGGCCAGTGGCACGGGCCTGGGCCTCTCCATTGCCCAGCGCCTGGCCGCCCAGAACAATGCCTATCTGGAAATTGGCACCACTGCACAAGGTGGGGCCAAGGTCATGCTGCATATCCGCGCAGAGACGAGCACAGAGACAAATACTGAGATGCGCACAGAGACAAAAGCCCCTGAAAATAAACCCATGACCCAGGACAGGCCATGAATACCTACTATGCGGACCTGCATGTCCATTCCCGTTTTTCCCGCGCTACCAGCAAAGCCCTGACCTGCACCAATCTGGCAGCCTGGGCAGAAATAAAAGGCATTGATGTGCTGGCCACTGGCGATTTTACCCACCCGGAATGGCTGGCCAACATTGAAGAACACCTGCATGAAGATGGCTCTGGCCTGCTGCGCTTAAATGACCCGGCAGTCCTGGCCCAGGAACTGCCCTGGGCGCAGCGCGAATTTCACGGCCAGACACGCTTTATGCTCTGCACAGAAATCAGCTCTATCTATAAAAAAGCAGGTAAGGTGCGTAAAAATCACAACCTGGTTTTTATGCCAAGCGTGCAGAGCGCCAGGCAACTCAACACCAAGCTGACCCAGATCGGCAATCTGGCATCTGATGGCCGCCCTATCCTGGGCCTGGACGCCCGTAATTTACTCGAAATAGTTCTGGAAACAGACCCGCTGGCCTTTGTGGTTCCTGCCCATATCTGGACGCCCTGGTTTTCCCTGTTTGGCTCCAAGTCTGGGTTTGACAGCCTGGAAGAGTGTTTTGGCGATTTAAGCAGCGAGATTTTTGCCCTGGAAACCGGCCTGTCCTCTGATCCGGAAATGAACTGGCTCTGGAGCGCCCTGGACAAGTACACGCTTATTTCCAATTCTGACGCCCATTCCGGGGAAAAACTAGGACGAGAAGCAACCTTATTTCAAGGGGAAAGGTCATACCAGGCCATTCGCTCTGCCCTGCGCAGCGAATCAGGACCAGCCCTGTACGCGGGCACCGTGGAGTTTTACCCGGAAGAAGGCAAATATCATCTGGACGGACACCGTAAATGCGGGGTTGTGCTGGAACCATTGCAAACAGTGGAACATGGCGGCTTGTGCCCGGTTTGCGGCCAAAAACTCACTGTTGGCGTCTTAAACCGCGTGTTTGAGCTGGCAGACCGTATCCAGCCCGTGCGACCGGAAAACCATCCTGGCTTTTCATCCCTGGTGCCACTCACAGAACTGATTTCAGAAATTCTTGGCGTTGGGCCAGGCAGCAAAAAAGTGCAGCACCTGTACAGCCAGCTGGTGCGTGAGTTCGGATCTGAAATGCGCATCCTGCACAGCCTGTCCCCCGAAGAACTCAGTTCTTTTTCCCAGGCACTTCCAGAATCCATCCGCCGTATGCGCCAGGGCCTGGTTCACCGCACCTCTGGCTATGATGGCGAATACGGACGCATCCGCATGTTTGATGGCCAGGAAATCCAGGAGATCCGTCATGGCCGGGTCATGGCCCTGGGAGCGCCGTCTCAGACCAGCAGCCCCGCTGCGGAAAGTTGGCGCAGCCTGGCTGTTCCAGAACGTGTGACCCTGGAAAAACCAGAAGAATTTCAGCCCAATGAAATGCAGACCGCCGCCATTGTGGCCGGACCAGGGCCGGTTCTGGTGCTGGCAGGCCCAGGCACGGGCAAAACCCAGACCCTGCTGGGCCGGGTGCGTTATCTGCTGAACCAGGGCGTACATCCGGCAGACATGCTCATCCTCACCTTTACGCGCAAAGCAGCCCGTGAACTGCAAGCCCGCCTGGCCAGCCTGTGTCCGGATCAGGCTGAATTGCCCAGGGCCGACACATTGCATTCCCTGGCCCTGGATTATTGGAGCAGCAGCACTGGCCAGACTCCTTTGGTTCTTGCTGAGGAAAGCGCCTTTCAGCTTTTTTGTACAGCCAACCCCGGCCTGCATGGCCCTGGCTGCAAAACGGCCTGGAACGCCCTGAACCTGGCCAGGGAACGACGCGCCTGGGTCCAGCCAGGGCACAAAGAAGCCTACCTGGCGCGGAAAGAGCAAATCCATGCCGTGGATTTTACTGATCTTCTGGAATTCTGGGCCGAGCACCTGGCCCAGGGCATGGTGCTGACTGGCTACCAGCACGTGCTGGTGGATGAAATTCAGGATCTCTCTGCCTTGCAGCTTGACGTGGTTCGTGGGCTGGTTGGCGAAAATGGCCACGGATTTTTTGGCATTGGTGATCCACAGCAGTCCATTTATGGCTTTCGTGGCGCCCAAGGTGACGTAGAAGCCTGCTTGCGGGACATCTGGCCAGATATGAAACGCATCCGCCTGGTCCATAATTACCGTTCAGGGCAGAAAATTCTTGATGCCAGCGCCTCTTTGTTTGCGCAGCGCAAAACCCTGATTGCCCAGAAAAAAATCCCAGCCACCATCCATGTGCTTGAAGCACCAAACGCACAGCAGGAACAAAAATGGATTCTTGCCCGAATGCGCGATCTCCTGGGTGGCACAGGGCATTGGCAGGCTGATACCCAGACCAGCACCATGACTCCCGGCGATATTGCTGTTCTGGTTCGCCTTAAAGCATTGATCGCGCCCTTGCAGGCCGCCCTGCATCATGCTGGCATCCCGGTCAGTGTGCCAGAAACAGAGCCTTTTTTTACTGATCCGCGTATCAGGCTGCTTCTGGCCTGCGCTGCTCAGGCCCTGGGCGCCCCGCTACCTCTGACAGGTCAGGAACCCCTTGACTGCCCGGATAAAGTCATTGCCAAAGGCCCGCTGGCCATGGCTGCCTTTCTTCAGGAACGCCCGCCCTTTGACAGCACCTTCTGGAAAACCAAGACCTTTCTTGAATTTGACAAGGCCTTTCGCCAGCATGACGGCTGGCCAGGGCTTATGAATTTTATCGAACTGGAAACAGAGTTAAGCGCCATCCGCCTGCGTTCGGAAAAAGTGTCTATTCTGACCATGCACTCGGCCAAGGGCCTTGAGTTTGAAGCGGTCTTTCTTCCGGCCCTGGAAGAAGGACTTATGCCGTTTATGGGCATGGACGCCCTGCTGGGCAAACCAGGGTCAGGGCTTTCCGTGGACCTGGAAGAAGAACGTCGCCTCCTGTACGTGGCCATGACCAGGGC
>JAAYGZ010000282.1 GCA_012727515.1 Desulfovibrionales bacterium | reverse complement strand
CCCCGAGTTTATCCCCAATGCGACGATAAAAGCCTTGCAGCATGAGCTGAATAAGCAAAAAAACAGCCTTGCCTTCTTTGATGACCTTGTAAATGTCCATGCGGCGCCAATCATCCTGGCGGGTCATGGTTTGGTAGCGGGCCTGGCACAGCTCTACGCAAATGGAATCTGGCTGCACCAACTCAATGGTACGCCGCACATCGTCAACACTGTCCTTGGATACATGGGCCGTGCCCACCAGAAAAAAACATTTCTCGCCATCTTCGACAACAGTCACGCTGGCTGGTAAATTCTCACTCTGCACAATAAACCTCGTGGGCGCGTGTACGCCTGGTTTGTTTCAAAAGATTGGCTCCGTTATCCAGCCCCGAAATAGAATGCAAGTACAGCTGACCCAGATAACAGGGCCCTGCAATCATGGCCCACAGTCCCAAGCCACCTGCCAAAACAGAGGAAGCGGCCCAAGCCGCCTCCTCTGTTCGCATGTTTAAATCGTCAAAAGCTATGAAGCAGCGGGCACGCGCACTTCTGGCCAGATTTCATCAATAGTCTCTATGGTCTTGACCTCAATACGCTTGCGCAATTCCTTAGGTATTTCCTCCAGATCATGCGTGTTGCGAGCCGGAATCAAAACCTTGGTTACTCCGTGGCTGACAGCTGCCAGAATTTTTTCTTTGATTCCACCCACTGGCATGACCCGCCCACGCAAGGTGATTTCTCCGGTCATGGCCACATGCGGCGCCACAGGCTCATTGGTTATGGCCGACAGCAAGGTCGTGACCAGGGTAACACCGGCAGATGGCCCATCCTTGGGCGTGGCCCCGGCAGGCACATGAATATGAATGTCATGGGTGTCAAAAAAATCTTCAGCAATACCCAGGCTTACGCTTTTACTGCGCGCATAGCTGAGCGCAGCCTGCGCACTCTCTTTCATCACGTCCCCAAGTTTGCCCGTTAAAATAAGCTTGCCCTTACCCGGCAGCAAACTGCACTCAATGTGCAGAATTTCTCCGCCATAAGGGGTCCAGGCCAGGCCCAGGGCCACACCAGGAGGCATGGCCTGCTCACGCTCTTCATCCTGAAACCGTGGTTGCCCCAGAAGTTTGGTCAGGGCAGCCTGCGTGACCCGGAATGGTCCTTTTTTACCTTCTGCAATTTTACGAGCGTACTTGCGGCATACTGCGCCGATTTCCCGCTCCAGATTACGCAGGCCTGCTTCCCGCGTATAGTTACGGATAATGGCCGTTAACACGGCATCTGAAATAATGATCTCTTCGGTTGAAAGACCATTTTCCTTAATCTGTCTTGTCAGGAGATAACGCCGCGCAATGGCGATCTTTTCCTGCTCTGTGTAGCCAGGCAGGCGAATGACCTCCATGCGATCCAACAAGGCTGATGGAATAGTATCCAGCATATTGGCGGTACAGATAAACATGACCCTGGACAGATCATAAGGCACATTTAAGTAGTGATCTGTAAAGGAATTGTTCTGTTCCGGGTCCAGAACCTCCAGCAGAGCCGAGGACGGATCACCACGAAAATCACTACCCAGCTTGTCTATTTCATCAAGCATGATGACAGGGTTAATGGTGCCTGCATCTTTCATGGACTGAATAATTCGCCCGGGCATGGCCCCGATATAGGTTCTGCGGTGCCCTCTGATCTCTGCCTCGTCACGCATTCCACCCAAAGACATGCGGGCAAACTTGCGCCCCAGGGAACGGGCAATGGACTTGCCCAGAGAAGTTTTGCCCACGCCAGGAGGCCCGACAAAACACAGAATCGGCCCTTTCATGGCCGGGTTCAGCTTGCGGACACTTAAATACTCCAGAATGCGCTCTTTGACCTTGTCCAGACTATAATGATCTTCATCCAGAATATGCGCTGCTTCTGTAATGTTCAGCCGGTCTTTGGAGGTCTTTTTCCAGGGCAGATCAATGAGCCAGTCCAGATAGGTGCGCAAAATAGTAAACTCCGCACTGTCTGGATGCATGGATTCCAGGCGAGTCAGCTGCTTGTCCGCCTCTTTTTTGACTTTCTTGGGCAGGCCAAGGGCGTTGAGCGCAGAACGCAACTCGTCCAGCTCTTCGCCATCAGCGCCTTTGTCACCCAGCTCACTGCGAATGGCTTTAAGCTGTTCGCGCAAAAAATACTCTTTTTGTGCCTTGTCCATGCCTTTTTTGGCCATGGTCTGAATTTTTGCCTGAACCGAAGCCACTTCCACTTCTTTGACCAACTGATTGTTGATCAGATGCAAGCGCTCCATGGGGTCCAGGCATTCTAAAACCTGCTGAGCATCAGCCGAACGCATACGCAAATTTGACGCGACCAGATCAGCTAACCGTCCGGGGTCATTCACGTTACTCATAACAGACATGATCTCAGAAGACTCAATGCCCCGCAGCTCCATAATTTTTTCGCTCTGCTCTTTGACACTGCGCAGCAGCGCTTCTTCTGTGGGCCCAATATGTTCCACTTCTGTTTCGTTAATAAACTCAACCTTAACCGCATCAAAGGGCGCGTTTTCCGCGTAGCCGATAATCCGCGCCCTGGTCAGGCCCTGCACCAGCACCTTCATGCGTCCATCAGGCATTTTGAGCATACGCATAATCATGCCCACAGTGCCCACAGAATAGACATCCTCAGGGCCAGGATCATCCATGTCCTGATCGCGCTGGGCGCTGAGCATGATATAGCGGTTGCTGTTCAGGGCCGCATCCACGGCCTGTACGCTTTTTTCCCGGCCCACAAACAAGGGCAGGATCATGTAATTGAAAATGACAATGTCCCTTACTGGCAACAAGGGCAGAATGGATGGAATATCTGATTCCTGCGTGAGCGTGTCTTCAGGCGCAGGTTTTGTCTCATGGACACTGGCTTCCATTTCTGGAGCGGTGCTTTTTTCGTCGCTCATAGAAATCTCCTCATGGTGGTATAGTATCATACGCTGTCCGCACGACACAAAGTGAGCTTGATATAAGTCAAAATTCTGTGGATGCAAGGAAAAAAATAAAAATACCTGAGTCTGGACCTGTCTTTGCTCAATTTTTCTTATTTTCGCGCCAGGCAACAGGTAATTTTTGCGTTTTTGTCCACATTCCCCGTCTCTACAAGGGCGAATTATAATTTTTGATCCTGGAAATTGCGAGCATGACCTATCTTTTTTTATTTTTCTTTTATGAAAGACACCTTGACAGGCCAAAGTGATTGACAAATTCTATGCCTTGTATTCTTCTCTCCTGTACGAAAAGATACACAGCAGATCCAAGATTAGTTCAACCTCCACCTCCTGGCACAGTACCTGATGAAAGATCGAACCCCAAAAATCCTTATTGTTGATGACGAACCGCTCAATATTAAAATTCTTGAGATGCTCCTGAACAAACATGGATTTCAGACCATTTCTGCAAACAACGGGGCAAGCGCCAGAATCGTGGCCGCCCAGGAGCTGCCGGATCTTATTCTGCTTGATGTCATGATGCCCGATGAAGACGGATACGCAACCTGCGAGCATCTCAAGCGCCAACCAGGCGTGGCAGATATTCCTGTAATTTTTATTTCTGCACTTACTGATACAGCCAGCAAGGTACACGGTCTGGATGTTGGCGGAGTAGATTATATTTCCAAGCCCTTTGAACGGGCTGAAGTTTTGGCCAGGGTCAAGGTCCACCTTAAACTGCGCTTCACCTACCAGGCCCTTATTGAAGCCCAGGCTCAACGACTGGCTCAAGTGCAAGATGCCCAGCAATCCTTACTGGTTAGTCCAGAAGACATCCCCCAGGCTGGTTTTGCCGTACATTACGAGCCGATTTTAGAAGCCGGCGGTGATTTTTATGATGTCCTGTCTATGGGCGGCGCGGTCTTTGACTATATTGTTGCCGATGTCAGCGGGCACGATCTGGGCACATCCTATATTACTTCTGCGCTCAAAGCCCTGTTCAGCCAGAATTGCAATCCCGTGACCACGGCATCAGAAAGCCTGAGCATGATCAACAGGGTATTGTGCCGCATTCTGGAAAATGACACCCATATTACTGCTGGTTTTGCGCGACTTAACCGGAGCCAGAACACGCTTGAATATGTTAATGCCGGGCACCCTGCGCCGCTGCTTGTGCGGGCCTCAGGAGACTATGAGATCCTTCATGCTTCAGGGGATATTCTTGGTGCTTTTGATTCCGTGGTCTTTGATGTGCTGAGCATACCTGTCAGCCCAGGCGATCGTCTTTTTCTGTACACAGACGGGCTGATTGAAAATTTTGGTCCGACCCGGCGTACCCGTGACCAGGGTCTGCAATACTTAGCTCAAATCTGTCAGAAATTTCATCATCTTCCCTTGCCCGAAGCACTGACAGCCATACATACCACCGTGGCCCCGCCAAATGTGCCACGGGAAGACGACATCATTTTGCTGGCTGTTGAGGTGTAATATGTTTGACCTATCCGGCTTTGATACAGGATTTGAAATACGTATGCACACAGATCTGTTTAATATTGATCACTGCATTGATGAAATAAATCAGTTTCTGTACACACGTGATTTATGTCAGCACTTTTTTTCCCTGTCCTTGCTCGCACGCGAAGCCCTGAATAATGCCATGACACACGGCAACAAAATGGATCCGGCAAAACAGGTTATGTTTCGTCTCACTCATCAGGAAGATATTTTTTGTCTGGAAATCTCAGACCAGGGCCAGGGCTTTGCCTGGCAAGACTCTGTACATGCCCAAAGTAGCATCTCTGCTGAAAGCGGGCGCGGACATGAAATTTTCGCCAATTATGCCACATCAGTTCGTTACAACACGGCAGGAAATCAACTCATTCTCAACTATTCTGGCTCGCCGGCATGATCACCTTTGCTGTGACCACAACCCAGCGCGAAGCCATGATTGATATTACTCCCCAACTGCTCAACCTGGCCAGCGAACACGCAGAACACGCCAGGGCAATGCTTGTGTATACGCCCCACACCACCACGGGCCTGACCATTAACGAAGGGGCTGACCCTGATGTGTGCCTGGATATCCTCACGCATCTGCGCACCCTGTTTCCGCAACGCGCAGATTTCCGGCACGCTGAAGGAAACTCTGACGCCCACCTTAAAGCCTCATTTTTTGGTTCCTCTGTTCACCTTATGG
>JAAYGZ010000281.1 GCA_012727515.1 Desulfovibrionales bacterium | reverse complement strand
TGGCACGCGCTGCATGGGCAAAAAACACCAACTGCGCCTGGCCTGCCGGGAGGCTTTTGGACGAGGGATGATTGATTATGAACGCGATCAACGCATTCTCTGATAAATTTTGTGGGCTGTACATTTTGGCTATAAGTCTGCTGCTCACTGTAGCAGTGTGTACTTCTGTTCAGGCAGTGCACGCTGCTGCCGGCTATGTGCATTTCAAGGGAAAAAGTAATGCTCGCTACATTACTCATCTGAAACTGCAGTATGCGCTCATGCCTGGCCCTATTGAAGATGTTATCACGGTCATTCCGGAACAGACAAAATATGAAAAATATCCTCTGTCTGAGGTACGAAAAATTGAATTCCTGAACGTAGTCGGAGAGAAAAAAATGTCTCCGGTGTACCGCGTCCGGCTGCATTTGCGCAGACCAGGCCACTGGCGGGATGTTTTACTCATGCCACTGCGGGAGCTACAGGGCACCTCCTTTGCCGCGCCCTGGACCTATCCGGTGGATTTTAATCGTGGCTATGACGAAAATGCCGAAGCATTAAAAGAAATACGCATAATGCCTGAACGGTAGGAATCCACAGTGCCTGCCTTTTTCTGAACATAACCCCAACTTAGGCCAAAGCCATGCCAGAACCTGTATCCAAATGCGCTCCACTGGTGAGTATTATTGTGGTGACCTACCATAATGAAGCAACCATTGAGGCCTGTCTGACATCTATCGCAACGCACACAACATGCCCCTGGGAGGCAGTGATTGTCGATAATTCTCCAGATTTGGGCACCTGGGAGCGCATACATGCTTTGTGCCGCGCCCATCCAGATCATAACCTGATTCCTTTGCGCCCTGGACACAATCTTGGATTTGCCGCAGGCTGCAACCTGGGCGTTGGCCATGCGCGTGGAGAATTTCTGCTTTTTCTTAACCCGGATACCAGGCTTGAAAATGATATTCTGGCTGTTTTTTTAGAGTTCTGGAAAACAAGCACACACCCTGGCCTGCTTGGCCCTTGTATTGTGAACAGCCTGGGACACATAGAGCGCACATGCCGGAATCTGCCCACGCTGCGGGGTATTTTTCTGGACGCAACCGGCCTGGACAAACTTTTGGGACACTATCGTTTACTCCATTTCGATCACCGCAGCACGCGCCAGGTTCCACAAATTATTGGTGCCTGCCTGTTTACCTCCACCCCGCGCTATCAGCACATGGGAGGCATGGACGAACAATTTTTTGTCTATTTTGAAGAAGTGGATCTGTGCCAGCGTATGCTTCGAGCTGGATATACAGTATGGTTTCTGCCCGCAGCGCGTATCATGCATCTGGCTGGTGTTTCTTGCGAAAATGAATCTTCAGCCGCCAATATGATCGTCCAGTTGCGTAAGAGTCGGCAACTTTATTTTCGCAAACATGACAGCCCGACAACTGTCTTGGCTCTGGCAAGCATCACTATGTTGGAAGGGCTTGCCAAGGCCGTGATATTTTTCGGACTCTATATGATCCGAAAAAATGCGCGTGATCTGGAAAAAGCAAAAGGATTCTGGAGGGTAGCCACATGCCTCAAGTCCTGGCTCTGACTATCCGCCCAATTACCGGGCCAGACACCAGATACCGCATTGCACAGTACAGTGAACCCTTTCGGGAACGAGGGCTGGACGTGCGGTGTCAGTCTTTATTTTCTCCTGCCTACTATACAATGCTTGGACATCCCGGACGAGTATGTACAAAAGCCGCAGGCCTTGGAACTGCGTTTATTCGACGCTTATTTCATATTCTCACCCAGGCCAGGCACGTTGATGCTGTTTGGGTTGGACGCGAGCTTTTTCCCCTTGGCCCGCCAATACTGGAATCCTTGCTTTTTCAGCAGAACTGCAAGGTAATCCTGGATATTGATGACGCCATCTTTCTGCCTGACGAGACAAACACCAGCCTTATTCACCGCAAACTCCGTGATTTTGACAAACTGAGCCGCATTGCCCATAAATTCCAGGCCATTGTTTGCGGCAATGCGTATCTGGCAGACTATTTTCGCGGCGCCAATTCAAATGTCCATATTATTCCCACAGTGGTGCCCATGGCCAGGTATGAGCATATCAAACGCACTGCTGCGCCCAGGCCCCGAATCGGCTGGATTGGCACGCCAACTAATGCTCAGCACCTGGAAATAGTACGCCAGCCCTTGCATAATCTGGCACAGCATCATGATTTTTCTTTTGTTGTTATCGGACTCACTCAGCCACTGAACTGGGATCTGCCGCATCTGGTCCAATTACCCTGGAATCTGGATGCAGAGCTGCACTACTTCAGTGA
>JAAYGZ010000280.1 GCA_012727515.1 Desulfovibrionales bacterium | reverse complement strand
GGATAATACCACGCACAATGGTCACTTTTTCAGGGGCCTGCGCGTCTTTATGCAGAATTGTCAATTCCACGGGCTCGCCTTTGGGACCGCGAATTTTACCAACAGCATCTTCCAATGAAATATCCAGGGCTGATTCGCCATTGATCTCCAGGATGGTATCTCCGGCCAGCAGTCCAGCCTTATCTGCCGGCGTGTCTTCAATAGGAGCAATAACGGTCAGCCGCTTGTCCCGCACACCAATCTGAATGCCAATACCGCCAAATTCTCCCTGAAACTCTTCCTGCATCATTTTGAACTTATCTTGTTCAATATAGGCAGAATGGGGGTCAATGGAGTTGAGCATGCCCTGAATTGCGCCATGAATGAGATCTGTGCGGTTAACATCCTGCACATAGTTTTTCTCAATCAGATCCAGCACCTGGCTGAATTGTTTCAATGCCTGATACTGATCTGCGTCGCGGGCCTGGCTTGATGACGCAGTCATGCTCAGGCTGGATAAAAGAAGCACAGTGCCCAGGATATGGCTCAGACGCATGATGTCCTCCCTCAGGGATGCACAAAAATAGTTGGTTTCAAAAAAGGGTGAACTCGCTCGTGACAGTGTGATACAGCATACTCATCTAGGTTGTAACCACTTGAGAGGATTAACTGCTTTTTGCCGAAAACGCAATTCAAAATACAGGCCACTGCCCTTGGCTGCAGGGTAAAAACCACTCACGCCCAGTTGCTCCCCCTGCTTTACTGTACGCCCCACAGCCAAAGGAGCGTCCGCAAGAAAGGCATACAGCGAATAATAATCCTCGCCATGAAAAACAATGACCACCTGCCCAAATCCGCGCAACTGGTCATTATGCACTATCTTGCCTTCAGCCACGCAGCGGACCGGACTATTTGCCGCTAAGGCCATGCCTATGCCAGTGCCCGGCTCTGCGCCTGCTGCGCCAAAAGAAGCGACTATCTTGCCTTTGGCTGGCCAGGGCAGGCGTCCTTGTTGTGTGGAAATTTTTTGTGAGGACTGCAGGGTAATTTTGTGACGCAGGGCCGCAATGGATGAAGCCAGCTCATTCAGATTTTTTTCTGCCTTGGCACGTTCACTGCGTACTTTTTTAAGTTGCGCCCCATAATTTGTTTGTTTTTTGAGCAGCTCTGCCTGAGAAGTGGCAATTTTTTGCAGTTGCTCTGCAATGACGGCTTGGGCCTTGTCCTGAGCAGCCTGTTCAGCGGTTATGCGCTTGGTCTGCTCTTCAATTTCTGTGCAGGCCTGCTCTGCTTCATGGTACAATGCCGCCAGCCATACTGTCTGCCGGTTTGCCTCTGCCCATTGTTGAGTTGAAGTAAAGCCTTCATTGCGAGCCGTAAGATAAATCGGCCACAAGGTGCGCAGCAGCTCTGCCAGTCTGTCCCTGGCTTTACTTTGCTGGGCCTGCATGTCTGTGAGGCGAGTGGTTATTTCCGCCTGAGCCTTCTTGGCTGCGCCCAACTCTGTTTCTAAGTGCTGAAGCTGTGTTGCTGACGTGGCAATATTTTTTTCAAGGCCGGCCAGATCCTTATGCAAGGCTCGTTCTTTATCTGTTAAAGCCTGAATCTGTTTTTTCTGCTTGGCAAGTTCCTGGCTTTTGCGGACCACATCGTCCTCTAAAGATGCGCAGGACTGCCCGCTGGTTCCTGCCAGTACAAGGCAGACCAGCACAGCGTAAAAAACAGATTGAAGGACATAGCGGCAGCACTGCATGGCCAGGCCTGGATGAAGCTTTTTCCATATGGGGTCAAGCATAGGGCGATCAACCACGTAAGCTGTGATAAGGATGAGCAATACGCAGCATGTCCGTAAGCACCTGCAAGGCAGAGTACGCGCCCAGAGCATTCATCTTTTTAACTCCGGAAAATAAGAGCAGCCCAGTCATGGGCATTTTTTATATGTGGCTCTGGCAATCCACAGGCAGTGTAGGCTACGCTGACCTTGGCAGCCTGATCCCTGAGAATACCTGAAACAATCAGTATGCCTGGCTTAGCCAGCCGGACACAGATCTCCGGAGCCATGTCAATAAGTGGATTAGCCAGGATATTGGCGACAATGCAGTCATATGGCGGGGCAGTGGGTACATCATAAATACTGCCCACGGCCAGACGCACCTGATTGTGTACGACATTAAGCGCGATATTTTCATGGGCATTATCAATGGCCACAGGATCAATGTCCACACCAAGCCCGCAAAGCCCCAGCTTTGCCGCTGCAATGGCCAGAATTCCTGATCCAGTACCCAGATCCAGAAAAGTCTGTCCGCGCCCAAGCACTCCCTGCTCGGCCAGATCTGCTAACGCATGAAGGCACAAGGCCGTTGTGTGATGATGGCCAGTGCCAAAGGCCATTTTGGGTTCAATCAATATGGGTTCTGCTGCGCATGGCTCCTGAGAGCGCCAGGCAGGAAGCACGACAAAGCGCTTGCCAATATCAATAGGCGTAAAAAACTGCTTCCAGGCCGTGGTCCAGTCTGCGTTGTCCACAGTGGAACTGGTTATGGATAGCTCCGGGCAAGCGGCTCGGAGCACTGCTGCTAAATCAGTGGACTGGCCCGGGTGATCACAATGAACAACCACGCAGCGCTGGTTGTCATGGATGCCCATATCCTCCCACCCCCACACCACGTGCATGTACAGGAGTCCGGTTATGAGATCGTCATGAACAGGGTCAAAGACAAGTTCAAGACGAACAAGAGTATCTGCTGTCATTATCTTCTGCCTTAAAGCGGCGCCTGGGCCGCTGGTCTGTAGGCTGCTGACTCAGCCTGTTTGAACAAACAATCTCTGCCTGAATAGTTTTGCAACAAGCTTAAGAAAGCGCTGCGGCAGTCTCTTGTGCCTGTTGCAACGAAAGCTGATGTTTCAGCAAGGTCACACTCATGCGCGCCAGTTCTCCATTTTGCTGCACATGCAAATGTCCATGAATATGCTTTAACAATTTGTAACATAAAGACAGGCTTGAATTTCCTTTTTCACCAAATGGAGACAACTGTGCATAATGCTCCGGAACATGACCGCACACTGATTTAATAGTTATATCTATATACACTGCATCATGAGAGTGGCGGGCTTCAATATCCATC
>JAAYGZ010000279.1 GCA_012727515.1 Desulfovibrionales bacterium | reverse complement strand
GGGAAGCGCTGATTAAATCGAAACAAGTCATTGCGACCGCGAGGAATCGAAGCGGGAAGCAATCCGGGATCATTGATATATCAGCAATATAGATTGCCGCGCTCCCGTTGGTCGCTCGCAATGACTGCATTAATCAGCATCTCCCTAGCCTGCGCACAGAAAAAAATTCGCTGTCTATGCGTTTACTCTGCGGATAAAGTCCTCTACGAAGAAAATATAACGTAACCGTTCAGGGATATAGGCATGAAACAAAAAATCCGACTTCTCATTGTTGATGATTCAGCCCTGGTCCGCCAGACACTGACTGCAATTTATGCAGATGATCCGGAAATCGAGGTCATTGGCGCAGCCAGCGACCCTTTTGCTGCCGCAGAAATCATGCGCCAGACCGTGCCTGACGTTATTTCTCTGGACGTGGAAATGCCACGCATGGATGGCATTACCTTTCTGAAAAAAATCATGTCCCAGCATCCCATTCCCACCATTATCTGCTCCACCCTGACTGAAAAAAACGCTGAAACCACCATGAAAGCACTGGAATATGGAGCAGTTTCCATTATCCAGAAGCCCAAAATCGGCACCCGGCAGTTTATTGAAGAATCCAAAATCATGCTGTGCGATGAGGTCAAGGCAGCTGCAAAGGCCAAGGTCAAAAAATACCTGCCACTTACATTAAAAGTAACCCAGAAGCTGTCGGCTGATGTGGTGCTGCCCAAGGCCACGTCCTATGCCATGGTGCAGACCACGGAAAAGATTCTTGTGGTTGGCGCGTCCACTGGCGGTACAGAAGCCTTGCTGACGTTTTTACAGGTTATGCCTGTGGATTGTCCGGGCATTGTCATTGTCCAGCACATGCCGGAAAAATTCACCACAGCCTTTGCAAGTCGCCTCAACACCTTGTGTGATATTGCCGTTAAAGAAGCCCAGGATAATGATACTGTTTTGCGGGGCCAGGCCCTTATTGCGCCCGGCAATCTGCACATGCTCCTTAAACGCAGTGGAGCACGCTATTATGTGCAGATCAAGGAAGGGCCACTGGTTTCCAGGCACCGTCCTTCTGTGGATGTGCTGTTTCGTTCTGCGGCCCGCTATGCCGGAAAAAATGCAGTGGGCATTATTATGACCGGTATGGGAGATGACGTGGCCAGGGGAATGCTGGAGATGCACGAGGCAGGCGCTGCAACCATTGCGCAGGACGAGGCTTCGTGCGTGGTCTTTGGAATGCCTGGCGAGGCTATCAAGCTGGGTGGTGTGGACAAAATCACGCCACTGACACAGATTGCGCCAGTGGCCCTGGGTTTGTGCCGCTAAGAGTGCGTCTTCAGATCAATCCGAGTTTCTGCAATTCCTCAACCACGTTCTGGCGCTCAATGGGCTTGACCAGATAGCCTGAAGCCCCGCCCTGAAAAAAGGCCTGAGTCACATTCTTCACATCATCCAGCGCTGTGGTCATGATGACCTTGGCTTCCCGTCCCGGTGCCACAGCCATGCTGCGTTCTTTTTCGCGAATGATTTTCAGAGCGTCATGGCCGCTCATGTTGGGCATCATAATATCCAGAAAAAGCAGATCATAGGGCATACCTGCTGTCCAGGCCAGATCAAAGGCTTTGACTGCTTCCAGCCCGTCCACAGCCACATCGCATTCACCATATTCCAGCAAAAGCCGCTGCAATACTTTACGCCCGATAAAATCATCCTCAACAATAAGTATACGCATTTCCACCTGCCTCCTGATGGCTGTCTTAGGGACAAATGCTGAGCCTTGTCTCTATGGAGAAAAGTATCTTTAACAATTACAAGGTGATAAGCATTTTTTATTTGTCATTCCGGCCGAGTGTAACGAGCAGAGAAATCTTAAGACCCCTTCTGCTACGCTCAGAGCAGGCTCAGCAACTCCGCTTGGGATGACATGAAAGTACAATAACCATGATAGTACGTTCGATGTAATCAGCGCCTCAAAGACTATTAAACAGAAAAAACATCCTCAATGGTCTTGGCGTCCAGAATGCGGTCAGTCCAGATATCCAGCTGTTCAGGCGTGGCACGTACAAGGCGATCCTGGGCAGATAATTTGAAGACATGCTCTCCAAACTTACGCGAGAGAAGACGGCTGAGGGCTTTGGCCTGACCGCTGGCTTCGCCTTCCATACGCCCTTCTTTTCTCCATTGTTCTGCAATAGTCATAACGGTGTCCTCCTTATTTGCTGTGAGGTGGAGTCTGGTCAATTTTGTAACCACGTCTTTGTCAATGTCCATGACCTGGTTTAAGTAGATAAAAATGCTGCGTATCCACTCCATGGATGTGGCGCTGTCATCAAGCCGGGCAATAAGAGCAAAAATTTCAACCAGCCTGTGCACTGCCTTAGGTTCATTTTTGGCCTGCAAACAAAGCACAAAGAGCTGGGTGATGATCTGGCCTTTGATTTTTCTATCTGTCTTGGGTGAAAAATCCAGAAAATCCAAGGTAAAATCCGGAACATAGGTTTGCATATCCTGGCCTGGTATATCCACCAGCTCTCCCATGGTGATGCCCTGCTGACTGGATGGCCCGTGATAGACCACAATGGGTATAATACAAGGAAGGCTGTTTGGATTTGGATACTGGTCCAAATATTGTTCCCAGATTTCCACCATATAGCGCAGCATCTGCAGAGCTGTGAACCGGTCCGGACTACTCTTGTGTTCAAAGAGTAAATAAATGAAGGCTTCTGATTTGGCAGTGGTTGCGACCTTGTAGAGCAGGTCAGAATAAAAGGTGGATTTGTCAGCACTCACAAAACTGTCTTTGCACAAGCGCAAAGTGCTCAGGTCCACATGACGCCGCACAGCAGGGGGCAGATAATTGTCCAGAAAATCCTGGGCCAGGTCTTTATGACTTAGTGACTCCCGGAAATGCGTGTCATGGATGTGATGGATGCTGGTCATACATACCACGATAAGTCAGCAAAGGACGGCTTGGCAAGGGCCGTGCAAAGGCCATCTACGCCCTGCCTGTCGCCATCTGCTTCAGCACCAATTCCAGGGCGTGCATGTTCACAGGTTTGGGCACATAGCCAGTCATGCCAGAGTCAAGAAAAAAATTCTCATCGCCAGTCATGGCATAGGCTGTCATGGCAATAACAGGCACCTGTGCCCGAGGCCCGTCCAAGGCTCGTATGGCTTTGGTTGCCTCCACGCCATCCATAACCGGCATCTGAATATCCATAAACACCAGATCAAAATCCTGCGTCAGTGCCAGGCTCACAGCTTCCTGACCATTGCGCGCCACAACAACCTGGTGCCCTAAACGCTGCAACAGACTCTTGGCCGCAAATAAATTGACCTCATCATCCTCTGCCAGCAGAATCTTCAGTGGCTTTGTTTGCGCTATGCCGATCGTGGATTCTGATTCTACAGCAGGCGCGGACTCGACCTGGCATCCAAAAGGTAACGACAGGCCAATGGTCGTGCCTTCAGGGCCAGTTTCAATACACAGACTGCCGTGCATAAGATCAATAAGCCTCCGCACAATGGAAAGCCCCAGGCCAACGCCCTGATGTGTGCGCACATACGACCCTTCTGCCTGCACAAACGGCTCAAATACTGTGGCCAGGCGGTTTTCAGGAATACCACAGCCACTGTCCCGTACTTCAAAATAAATGTGGCACTGTTCTGCATGATCAGACACGGGCAAGCGAAAGGCAGTAACAGACACGCCACCGTGTGCGGTAAATTTCAGCGCATTACCCACCAGATTAAATAAAACCTGCTGCACACGCGATTGATCACCAACCAGCAGTGCCGGCACATTATCCTCAATATCCATATGCAGTGTCAGGCCCTTTTCCAGGGCTGTGATGCGAAACAGGCCCTGCAGGGCTTCGCGCAGCTCTGCAGCGGCAAAAGCATGCATTTCAATGGCCAGCTGTCCGCTTTCAATGCGCGAAAAATCCAGAATATCCGACAGCAGCGTGGTCAGACGCTGGCTTGAAACAAGGGCCAGGCGCACGTACTCACGCTGTTCGTCATCGCCAACCAGGGGTTGCAGCAATTGCAACATGCCCAGAATGCCATTTAAGGGCGTGCGGATTTCATGGCTCATATTGGCCAGAAATGTGGATTTTGCCTCGCTGGCGGCAAGGGCCGCGTCGCGGGCTGTACGCAGCTCATGCTCCAGTTCCTTGCGGGCAGTAATATCAGTGTGCGATCCGGTCACACGGTATGGCCTGCCACTGGCATTGCGCAAACAGACTGCAAAGGCTGCTATCCAGCGGTAGGTTCCGTCTTTGTGCCGCAAGCGGTATTCAAGCTCAAAACGCGAGGCATCACTGTGAAAAAACAGGTCATTAATCTCTAATACCCTCTCCCGGTCTTCAGGATGAATGCGCTCTTTCCAGTCTTCAATGGTGAACTGCACCTGGTCCTGATCATAGCCGATAATTTCTTTCCAGCGCGGCGAATAATACACTTCGTCTGTAATCCGGTTCCATTCCCAGATTCCGGCAGCACTGGCCTCAATGGCCAGGCGCAGGCGCTCTTCAACCCAGATCAGTTCGCTGATGTCAACAATAATGCCTAAAATGCCGGCCCGTTGGCCCCGGTCATAAAAAAACGTTTTATAGACAACCACCTGTCGCTCGCCTGACGGAGTCTGCGCGGAATATTCGTAACGCTGGGGCTGACCGCTTGCAAACAGCTCCACGTCCTGATGCTGAAACATCCGCACCTGGGCTTCGGAAAACACCTCGCGGACTGCTCTGCCAGACACAGTCCGGTAATCAAGCCCGTAAAACCTGGCATAGGCGTCATTGCAGCCCAGAAAATGATCATCCATATCCTTATAAAATACAGGCACCGGAACAGTCTGCAGCAGGGTTTCAGTAAACGCAAGCTGGCGGCGCAGAGCTGCCTCAGCTTTGTTGCGACGCAGAACAGTCGCGCCAAGGGCTATGATCAGAGTAATAAAGCCCAGGATGATCAGTCCGTAAAACCAGACCAGGTGGCGGTATTCCTCGTAAAAACTTATTTCATGATGCAGAATCGTGGCGTTCTGTGGAATGGCTGAAAAGGGAATACGAAAGCGCTTGGCCACCTGCTCGTCCACCATTGGCACATTGGGGCTTGTGGTCTGGACCGGAATGTCCCTGATGTCTTCACCGCCCAGAATTCGCAGCGCAATATCCACGGCAGCACTGGCCTGGGACTGAGCAGAGACCACCACGCCGCCCAGATAGCCATACCCCATATCCAGATTCCAACTACACAACACAGGCACAGGCGCGGCCTGGCTGATACGCTGAGCAGCTTCTGCAAGAGGCAGTAAGCGTAGGCCCTCAAAGGGACGGCTCATGACCAGCACTGCCCAGTCCTGGGTCAGCGTGTGCAGCCGCTGCTCTATTTCGGCAATGTCTGTGCTGTGCAGCATTTCTACGTGTACGCCAGCAGGAAAATATGCCCGTTGCCTGGTCAGTATGTACTGGTTATGCAGTCCGGTCAGAGTATTTTCAGCCAGCACCAGCACCTGACGTATCTGCGGACGCAGTTGTTGCGCCAGGGCCACTGTCGCGGCAAAGGACGGGACTTCTACCACGCCAGTCACTCCAGACTGACCGTGCAGAAAATTCGGATTAAAGTCGTTTACTCCACAAAAAACCACAGGCACATTGGGTGCGATCTGGTCCCGATAGGTCAGAACCATGTCCAGGGCTTCGTTATCCGTGGTCAGCACCAGAGCGCATTCATCATGGTCATGAGGCACTTCAATCAGATGGCGGACCAGCAGATTAATGGACTGCGCCCGCTTTTCCCCCGTGCTCATGCGAACCGAGTCCAGATAGTGAATATCCAGATCCACATCCAGGCCACTGTCCGCAAAACCCTTGACAATGGCCTGCTGCATCCCGTCTGTCCAGTAATGGCCCTGATGATAGGAATGCAGCACCAGAATGCGCACAGGCCCTGAACCAGCCCAGGCACCAGGCACATGCACCAGCGCCCACAAGCACAAAACCGCCAGCACAAGCCAGACACGCCACAAATAGCGTATGACAAAATCTGGATGCATGGTCGTCTGTGGAGTCATATTTTTTCCGTTGCTTAATGATTTCACTGCGTGTCACTGTATTTTCGCTATGTTGCAAGCATACATAACGCGAATTGTATTAAAATTTATAGTCGAGCAACAAGTTCAGTAAAATACTGTGCAGACCAGATATCAAGTACACTCAAATTTGTAATAAAAGGACGTATATCTGCTTTTGCCTGCTCCCAATCAATACAAGAAATACGCTTTATAAGGAGATCTTTCACAGCTTCTAACGATAACACTCCGTCAGTCCAGTCATTACTTTGCCTTGCACGCATTTCCAAATGTTCCAGATTGATAGACGTGCCCTGACGAATATACCATTCAAAATCAAACCAATCCCGCCCTTTAATGCGTTTATTCCAACGGCGAAACAAAAGTGCATGTATCTTTCCAGCAAATAAATCTTTAAGACAAAAGCATTTCACATAAAAAGAATATGGTTGGATCAACAGC
>JAAYGZ010000278.1 GCA_012727515.1 Desulfovibrionales bacterium | reverse complement strand
GGTCACGATGCGGGCTGTTTCCCGCTGGGCCAGGTGTACGTTTTTTTTGGCATCCTCAACCGCCTGGCTGGCGCGATCGTGTTCTTGTCTGGCTGTAAGCACAGCCTCTTCACGAAGGACTTCATCCTCACGCAAGCGAGCTAATCCTGCCTTGAACAGGTCCAGATCGTCTAAGGACAGCATCTGGTTCATAATGGATTCATATCGCCTGTCTTCTTCTTCTCTGCGCCACTGCTGGTAGTCTGCAAGCTTTTTTTCTTTGGTGTTCAGATTTTCCAGTGCTTCCTGCAGGGCATGTTCGGCCTGGCGTAATCGTGTTTGCGCAGCATCTTCCCGGTATTTGCGTACAGATAAAAGAGGTTGCAGAGGGTAGCGGGCCATGCTTATGCCACTACTTTGATCAGGGCCTGTATGGTTTCGTCCATGGTGCTGAATTCATTTAATCCCTGGCGCAAAAACGCATTGACGTTATCAATTTTACTTAAAGCGTCATCTGCTTCTTTATCGCTTCCTTTTTTATACTCTCCAATCTGGACCAAAAGTTCCACTTCGGCAAATTTGGCCAGAATTTTTCTGAGTTTTTGGGCCGCTGTTTTATGTTCCTTGGCTACAATGGTATTCATCACCCGGCTGACACTGGCCAGAACATCAATGGCCGGGTAATGGTTGGCCGCAGCCAGTTTGCGCGATAAAATGATATGTCCATCCAGAATGGACCTGGTTTCATCTGCAATGGGTTCGGTCATGTCATCGCCTTCAACCAGCACGGTATAGAGGGCCGTAATGGACCCTTTATCTGAATTGCCGGCCCGTTCCATAAGGCGGGGCAGGGTGGAAAACACAGAAGGAGGAAAACCACGCCGCGTTGGCGGTTCTCCGGCTGCCAGACCAATTTCACGTTGCGCACGCCCAAATCTGGTTACTGAATCCATCATCAGGAGCACGCTTTTTCCCTGATCACGAAAGTACTCGGCAATGGCCGTGGCAGTGTAGGCTGCTTTAAGGCGTTCCATGGACGAACGGTCAGAGGTGGAGACAACAAGTACTGCTTTTTTTCGCCCTTCTGGGCCAAGATCGTGCTCAATAAATTCCCGCACTTCACGTCCACGTTCACCAATAAGCGCCAGAACACAGATTTCAGCAGAACAGCCCTTGATGATACTGGACAACAGGGTACTTTTTCCTCCCCCGGCTGCGGCAAAAATGCCCATGCGCTGACCTTCGCCGCAGGTGAGAATGCCGTCTAAGACACGCAGCCCAAGGGAAATGGGGCGATCAATAATGCGTCTGAGCATGGGATTGGGCGGATCAGCATACACTGGATAGCGAGTGCGTGGCGTTAGTGGCCCGGCGCCATCAATCGGATTGCCCAGCCCGTCCAGTACACGGCCCAGCAATTCTTCACCCACGGGCACAGAGTGGATTTCACCGGTAGGAATAACTTCTGTGGAAGGCGAAATACCCTGCAAATCACCCAGGGGAGTGAGCAGGGCTGTCTGTTTGGCAAAGCCGACAACTTCAGCTTTTAAGGTCCAGTCATCCCAGGGGTTGCGCAACAGGCAGATTTCACCAACCTTCACCCCTGGCACCACGGCCCGGATAATAGTGCCCACAACCTGTTCCACCCGGCCTCGGATTTCTACAGAGGTTGTTGCATGAACTGCTTCTTCCAGGAGAGTGCCAATATACTCAAACGCCATGTTTTTCTCGTTACGACTTTATTTTGGCGTGAAACGCATTTTCCAGCGCTTTAAGCTGTGTTTCCAGGCTGGCATCCACAACGCCCAGTTCACTTTCAAGCAAGCATGCTCCTTTGTCCAGGCGAGCATCTGGAATCAGATCCAGAAAACTTTTTCCGCCTGGTGAGGATTGGAGAAATCCGGCCAGAGCCACACGTACTGCCTCGGCATCAGCCGGGGCAACGCGAATAGTGACGTGCTGCTGGTTGCGCACGGTCAGCAGGGCCGTACGTACAACGCGCACAATGCGTTCAGCATCGTCCATTTCTCCGATAATTTTGCGTATGGCCTGGCTGACCACATGGACTAATGTGGATTCAATATTTTCAATAAACTCAACAGAGGAGAGTATGGTGTCCATTATTTTTTCAGCATGTTCCATCTTTCCCTCTGTCTTGCCATCCTGATAGCCTTGTTCGCGTTGCCGGGCATATTCAGTCTTGGCGTCCTGCAGAATGCGCTCGGCCTGCTCCTGGGCCAAATCAAGAATGGATTGGGCGTGTTGCATGAGCAGCAGATCCGCTTCTTTAAGTACGCGCTGGCCTGGAGCTGGCATGACTGTATTGGCTGTTATTCGAAGCATGGTGCCCATTGCGGCGCAACCTCCTTGAGCAGGATTTTCTTAAAGCCAAACCAGATTGTTCTGGCATTATCCACCAGGTGACCGGGGTTTTCCTTGTCCAGAAAAAGGGGATCTGATGTGGCAGCAGAGTCAGAATTTGTGCCCAGGACCTGATGTATCCAGGTGGAGCACATGGAGCGTAATGGTTCTGGCCAGGGCGCAAGGCAGAGCTGTACGGCCAGGCGACCATGCAGCGCTATGCGCTGATGCACAGGAAGCGCAGTATCCAGGGATTGAAATAGCCGGGCCACTGCACCAAGCTGGTAGCGCCCACGTTGCAGGGCATAGCTAAGAATCTGGGGTGCAATGTGGGCGCGCAAGGTCAAAACATCATCTTTGCCAATGATCTGCGCTATCTGTTCCGCATGAATGGCAGCCCCGAACATCTGGATTGCCTGTTGCATAGACTCAGGCTCCACAAAAGCCAGGCGTCTGGATTCCTCAGTAAAATCCCAAAAAAAAACTGCTGCTTGCTGAAGAGAAAAGCGCTGGGCTGTTATGCTGTTTTCCTGCAGAGCCTGACCAAGGAGCACTGCATTTTCATGGGGCAGGGACTGCACTATTGCGGGCATTGGCACTGCAGCGCGTGACGCACAAGAGGCATTAAAGCGCAGGATGGCCTGAAAAAGTTCGGGCTTGTGCGTGATAATATGAGTAAAAAAATCTTTGTGCATACCTGGAGCCTGCCTGTGCGCCCTGATTATTTCATCAAGGAAGGAGATAAAGAAGATTATTCCTGAATAGCCTCTCCTTTCTCAGCTGGTTTCTTTTTCTGAACATAGCGTTTAAAAACACTCACTCCAATGAGCAGAATTGTTCCAGCCACGGTCACTGCAGTGGCCAGCATGGAAAGAGCCAGAATATACGGCGGCTTGTCCGTGGGCATGTACGGAATGCCCATGAAGTATTTTTGTGGCAACATAGGCACGCTGACTTTTTCGCGTACAGGAACAAGCATGACTGAAACCCGGTCTGGATTCAGATTGGGGACAGCCTTGGCCGTGAGTTCACGGATTCGCGGTACCAGTTCTGTCACAGGAGAATCCGGCAGATGACGCAGAAATACTCCGGCAGAGGGCGGAGTCTTGTTATCTGTATTTTGCTCTGCCCCGGCAGGAACAACATGGACCCTGGCTGTGAGTACCCCATCTATGCGAGAAAACGTATGGGCAAGTTCCTGGGAAATGGCATAGGCAAGGCGAATTTGTTCTTCAGCAGGGGAGGAAATCATGCCTTGTCCAGAAAAAATCTGCCCCAGGCTGGAAAAGTCTGAGCCTGGCAGGTTATTTTCTTTTAAGATTTCCAGTGCCTGTATTAACTGCTTTTTATCAACTGTAATGGAAAATCCTTTTTTGCCTTGCGTCACTTTTTGCGCGTCAATGTCGCGCTTGAGCAAAACAGTGAGCATGGCATTGGCCTGTTCTTCAGTTAATTGCTGATATACCTCAATTTTGCATCCAGTCAGCACAAAGACAAGCATCAGCAGCACCACGAGGTGCGCATATTTATTCCGGGCTGTGAGTCTCTTAAGCACAAGAAAAGTGGAGTCTGGCACTGTTCTATCCTTTGTGGTCTGTAGGTTATCCCTGCTGCTTGAGTAGTGAATCAAAACCCTGGGCTGCTTTTTGCGAAGCCTGCAGCCCGCTTTCTGTCTGCACTTTCAGCATACCGATTAAATACTGCATACGAAACAAGTCTTCTGCACTGAGCTGGCCGGCATTCATGCGGTCAAAAATATGCTGTAATTCGTGTATGGTTCCTGGTCCTGGGGGTTGTGTGTTCTGCCCTGGGTGTGGCGCTGGCGTGTCCTGAGCTGGCGCTATCTGCTCTGTGCGCTCAAGCCTGAGTTCTGGTTGATCTGTTTGTGATACGGAAGACAGCTCCTGCGGCCCTTGGCCTTGGGAAAAATTTCCTTGTTCGGGCACGCCAGGAGCGTGTAGTTCTGCTTCGTAGTAGCCGGTGCCGGACACAAGACGTATATGAGATGAACCTTCTGCTGGCCCTTGGGCCAGGGCATTTTCAAAAGCCCGCACGAGTTCCGGGTCCGGAGAACCACTTGGTCCTAAGGATGAACGTAGGTCCGCACTATTGGAAATGCCACTTTTCTCCAGTGCAGCAAGGAGTTTACCCGCTGCACTGGAGATGGTTCCAAGTTCCATGGTTGCACACTACTCTCGGGCTTGCTCAAGAAGGGTGCGCGCCAATTCTGCACGATTTCCCTTGGCCTGGGCCAGTGGCTCCAGAATTTCCTGGGCCACGGCTTTATTGCCAGCCAGAATCTGGCACAAGCCCAGCATAATGCCAGCCTCTTCATCATGAGGATGCGTGGCCAGGACTTTCTCGCGGAGCACGCGCTCTCCTTCTGCAAATTCATTGCTGACAATATGGCTGAACGCAAGACCAATGCAGGCCGAGATCTGGACCGGATTCAAGGTTACCAAGGCCTCATAGATCGCTCGTGCCTCCAGAATATAGCCCTTGGTGCACCCAACATTGGCAATATCCAGGAGCTGTTGTGCTTCATTTGTGGACAGCATGAGAACTCCTTAACCTGCACGCTGAGCAAGGCTTTTGAGCATGTCGTTCATGCTTTTGGAGATAGAACCCAATGTTTCCACCAGGGCATTGTATTGGCCGAGCTGAAAATTGAGCATGGCCATTTCCTCTGGACTGATAGAGTCCTGGCCCTGGAGTTCCGCCATTCTTTTTTCAATGTCAGAGCCGCGCTTGCTGACTGCATCCATACCTTGTTGAAAGAGATTGCCCAGATTAAGTCCAGGGGTTCCTGAGATTGTCATATTTGCCTCCTTTCCTCATGATTGAGAGAAAAAATATTTTCTGATCAGGACTGTAATTTTTCCAGAATACGTTGAGCAGCCTGCACAGCAGACCGTGCTGCCTGAGCCGTGGTCATGTCTGTGGGCGTAAGTCCGGCGTCCATTTGCCTGCGAATACGCATGTCCATGCTTAACAAATCATCCTGGATGGATTTCAGACATGCGCCGGACGGGTCATTGTCCACAAGATCAAACACAGAAGTAAAGGGATTATTCATTGGCACCTCGCAATGTATATGTGAAACGCGTTTTATCTTTGGAAAGTTGCAGTTCCTGTGTGCTGATAGCTTCAAGAATATGTCCGGAAGGTAAGAGTCCTCCTTCAAAAATACATTCACCCGTACTGAGGGTGATAAAGCGTAGCGGAGCCATGGTTACTCCTGTGACCTCAAAGCCCCTGGATTGTGTATGAGGCTTGGGTGCATCCTGAGCCGAAGTTGGTATGTCCTCAGACTCGGCAGGTTGCGCTTGGTCAGACACAGCCCTGTGCACGGTTTGTGCAGAAATAATTTCAAAAGGAACCGGTACCTCAAGTTGTTGTTGAACCTGGCTCATGATGGCTTCAAGTCTGTCGCGTTGCTCAGCGGAATAAGAACCTGCAAGCAGAACAACTCCGGGCTGAAATTGAATCTGGGTAAAATCCAGACTACTGTGTGACAAAAGTGGTTCAATAGCCGCTGACACATCATTTGCATGGCGAATATTCCGTACAAAGTTCAAGGTTCCGGCTGCCTGAAAGTCTTCTTCCAAAGCCGTAAAGACTGAATTTTCCGTGCTGCTGTCTTTCATGTATCCCCGAACAACAAAACTTGTATTATTGCCGTGAGCATTTTCCCTGATTTCGGGAAAAAATCCACGTTGGGCAAAGGCATGTGCAATGGCGCCTGAACGATCTGCACGGACCTGCACATTCAGATACACGGGTGATTGCAGACTTTGTGCCAGCCTGAGTATCTGCAGACGTTCTGCATCGGTATTGACTATGC
>JAAYGZ010000277.1 GCA_012727515.1 Desulfovibrionales bacterium | reverse complement strand
CGCACAGGGTTTCTTGGCCCAGGCGACATTCGCCTTATTCCAGGTGAGCAGTATGCTGTCAGCGGCCCCATGCCTCCACGCACAGAGCTTCTGCCGGATTTTGTTCTGAGCGGCCAGCCTGCGGACGGTTCAGTACGCCTGATCCCTGAAGAAATCTTCACAGGATATTGGTTTGGTGGCGGCATGTGGCGCGGACACATTGTGATTGAAGCAGCGCAACCAGGCACATACACCATTGCAGTGCGCGACAGGTTTGGAGAAAAACAAAATCCAGCCCTGGTCTTTGCAGTGACTGTTTATGCTGACAGTGCTGACCGTCAGGCTCATTCCCTGTCAATGCTCCATCGCTGGACTGGCATTGATGCCCATTGGTTCAGTGCAGGCTTTGCCGTGACCGGACTTGTTCTCGCTGCTGCAACCTATCTGCTCGGACGCACCTGGAGCGCTGTTCTGGCCCGGCACGGTTGTGGTGAGGTCTTTCGGCTCAAGACCATTGACGGACACTATGAAGTGGGCATCCATATGCGCCCCAGCCCGTCCATGCCTGTTGGAAGCATGCTTCGCTTTGCCCATCCCATGCGGGGCGAACTGGGTCAGGGGTCTATTATTGCCTGCACAGGAGAAGAGATCACAGCCCTGGTACCAGAAAATACGCCGGTACGTATCGGGGATATCGCATGTCCGGTTTAGCCTGTGCCTGGAGGAAAATATGAGTGATCTGGAATCCTGCCGCGTGCTGTTTGTTGATGATGAAGAAGAATTTCTCAGCACTCTTGTTAAATACCTGCGGCGAAAAAAACTCAATGTCACGGCAGCGCACAGCGGTCTGGCCGGACTGGAATGGTTTCAGAACAATGACGTTGATGTTGTTGTGCTGGACATCAAGATGCCTGATATGTCGGGCCTGGAAGTGCTGGCAAAAATGCGTGAACTGAAAGGAGATGACTTCAGCGTTATCATTTTATCGGGACATGCCCACACAGACCTGGCCATTGCAGCCATGCGCGGAGGAGCCAGCGACTTTCTGTTAAAACCCTGTGAATTAAATGAGCTGCTGGAACGTATTGACCTGGCCTATGAGCGCCTCATGGAGCGCAAGGGCGGGCAGGCAGCAACCCACGAAATTACCACGTAACGAGTCCGCCATGTACAGACCTTATCTGGATATGGTGTATAATTTTCCCTGATCTAACCGGAGTTTCGAGCATGTCATTTTTCGGGCTCAAAAATCTCGGATCCAAAATTGCCCTCACAGCATTAGGATTTTCCCTGATCCCGCTTCTTGCCCTGGGCATCACGATGTACTCCATGTTTGCATCAGCATACCATGATAAAGTCCGCTCCAATCTTGTCACCCTGGCTGAAAACAAACGCCAGTCCATAGACCTTTTTCTGCGCGAACAGGTGTCCCAGCTTCGCACCATCGCACACACCCATTCCATAGAAGACCTGTCATCGCCTGAGGTTCTGGATAAAATCCTGACCACAATACAGATGGGTTCGCGAACCCTTATTGACCTGGGTCTTATTGGCGAGGATGGCCGTCATATCAGCTATGCTGGTCCTTATAATCTGGCGGAAATCAATTATAAAAATGAAGACTGGTTTCACCGGGTCATGGTGCGCAAAATTTATGTGTCCGATGTTTTTGAGGGCTTTCGTGGATTTCCCCACCTCATCATTGCAGTTAAGGTTCAGGTCAAAGGCAAAGCCTGGATTTTACGGGCAACCATTGACTCAGATATTTTTGACTCCCTGGTGCGCTGGCTGCAACTCGGTGATCGCGGCGACGCCTACCTGGTCAACCGGGCCGGAGAATTGCAGACCAGGCCGCGTTTTGGCAATAAAAGCAAAGAAATCTACAAGCATTTTCTGGGGACTCCTTTTGTTGGCGCACGGGTTTCAGAGTTTGGAGATCAGAAGCATAAAATTTTTGTTGAAGGAATCTGGCTGGAACAAAAAGAATGGCTGCTGGTCATTGAGGACGACGTGCAAAGTGAATTGCGACCTCTTTTTGAAACCCAGGCCGCGACCTGGGCCTTGGGAGGTGGCGGCGCTGCATTGATTATCATTGGTACCCTGCTCATATCACGCATGATTGTTGTTCAACAGGAACGCAACGAGCGTGAACAGGCCCGGCTCAACGAAGAGCTTATCCAGTCCAGTAAAATGGCAGCCCTGGGCAAACTGGCTGCCGGCGTTGCCCATGAAGTCAATAACCCTCTGGCAGTTATCCGGGAAAAAGCTGGCTGGATGCGCGACCTGCTGGAGGAAGAAGATGTTCAGGGCAGTGAAAATTTCAAAGAATTTGAAGATGCTGTGGACAAAATAGAACAGCATGTCGAACGGGCAGGCGCTGTGGTACACAGAATGCTTGGCTTTGCACGGCGCATGGAGCCAATATGCAACGATGTATATCTTAATGATGTGCTCAAACACACCACGGTTTTTCTGGACAATGAAATCAAATTCCGGGGCATAGAACTGATCTGGCATCTGGGCACAGATGTGCCGGCCATCCAGTCTGACGCCTCCCAATTGCAGCAGGTATTCCTCAATCTTCTGGATAATGCCATTGACGCCATAAACCGTAACGGTATCATCACCATATCCACTTCGTTTGATCGGGGATCAGATTCAGTCTGCGTCAGCATTCGTGATAATGGACCTGGCATTGATAAAGAAGTTCAGCAACGGCTCTTTGATCCGTTCTTTACCACAAAAAAGGTCGGCGAAGGCACTGGTCTTGGACTTTCCATCAGCTATTCCATTGTCAATAAACTTGGTGGAACAATACGCTTTGAAAGCGAAGTTGGTCATGGAACGGAATTTATCATCATTTTCCCAGTGAGACATTATGACAGAAACGAATAAAACACCCATTGCGCCTGTTCATGCTGGCCCCTCTGTTCTGGTGGTGGATGATGAATATGATTTTCTGGAAACCCTGGTCAAACGCCTGGAACGACGTGGCTTTCTGGTCCGTGGCGCCCATAGTGGCCATGAGGCCCTGCGCATGCTTGAGCAGACCAGCTATGACGTCATTATCCTGGACGTGATGATGCCGGGCATGGATGGCATTGAAACACTGCGTGAAATTAAACTGGCCTGGCCCAAAACGCAGGTCATCCTTCTTTCAGGCCACGGGGGCGAAGAAATGGGCCTGCGCGGCATGGCTTACGGGGCATACACCTATCTGCTTAAGCCAGTCAGCCTGAAAAAACTGGTTGAAACCGCACACCTGGCGTATGAAGAGGCTGGGCTGGGCTGAAAAAAGCATGGCTATACATCAATTTACAATCCAATCCATCAAACACAGATTATTTGCGATCATGTTTCTGGCCCCGTTTATTCCTGTTGCCCTGGCCCTGGGAACAGGGGGGTACCTTTTTTTTCATTATTCGCACGTCAGCCTTCTGGATCGCCTGGCCGACCAGTCCAGACAGTATGCCACAACCCTGGATATATATATTGAAGAGCGCATCAGCGATCTTGCAGATCTGGAGGCTGTTCTCTCAACAACAGAATTAAGCACCGCGCTCATGGAAACAGCGTTGCGCCATGTTTCTGCACGCCATCCTGAATTTCTTGATATAGCCGTTGTGGACCAGGACGGAAGCACGCTCTTTTATGCTGGTCCACGAGTGTTCAAAGGCACGCATATTGAGCCGGGAAAATGGCACGAGGACGCCTTGCGACGCGGGCTGAGTGTCAGCGGCATATTCACCGGCCCCATGGGCATTCCACACTGGATCCTGGCCCGGCGCATGGCTGGTCATGGAGGCTCGCACATTCTGCGCATATCTGTTGATGCAGCAGCCCTGACCCAGGTTATTATGCGCATGCGTGAAAAAGGGGTGGAGATATTTCTGACCAACCATACTCGTGAAATTATTGCCGGCAGTGGCAGTCAGATTATGACAAAAAACGAAGATATGACCGAAGCCCTTTTTCGCGCCAGTCTGGACAACCCGGTGTTGGATGAACACACGCAGGCTGCTTTTTCCAGCCGCGCCCTGCATCATGGGCAATGGTTTCTGGTGGCCCGGAAATCTGTAACCGCAATGCCCCACCTGGCTGGCTCGGCAATGCTTTTTTTTACAGTATCAGTGCTCTGCGGAGGTATTATTGTTTTCCTGACCTCTTTGTACCTGACAGGTTATGTGGAAGAAATGCTGCGCCAGCGGGATGAAGAACGCGAGCAGCTGCGCGAGCAACTCTACAGGGCTGGCCGACTGGCTGAATTAGGCGAAATGGCAGCGGGATTTGCCCATGAAATCAATAATCCGCTGCAAATCATGAAAAGCGACCAGGCCTATATTGAGATGCTGTTACATGATTTTGATGACAAGGCAGGCGAGGACAGCACATTGTCAGAGGATATTCAGGAAGTCAGAAGCAGCCTTGGCCAGATTAAAATACAGATTGATCGGTGCGCACGTATAACACACTCTATTTTAAGTTTTGGACGCGCAGGAGCAACAGAGTCGCAGCATATTGATCTGGCAAAATTTATTCCTGAAGTATTGACCATGGTGCAGAAAAATATGCAACTGCATAACATTCAGCTGCGTGTGCACATGGCGGACACAAAACTTATTGTTCATGTTGATCCGGGACGACTTCAGCAAGTGCTCTTAAATTTACTCAATAACGCCATTCACGCTATTATGGAAACCTCTGATGGTCGAAACAAAGAGCTTTCTGTCTCCTGTACGCCGGACAACAACAAAGTGCGTATTGCTGTTACTGACAATGGTGTGGGCATCAGCCCTGAGCACCAGCAACTGATTTTTACTCCGTTTTTTACCACCAAGCCTGCTGGCCTGGGCACAGGGCTTGGCTTATCCTTATGCCATGGAATTGTGGACAGCATGAATGGCATTCTCGACTTTACCAGCACCAAAGGAGAAGGCTCTACGTTTTACGTTGAATTGCCCCTGGTGCAGGCTCTTGGATCATAACAGCACGAGGAGTACATGGACGCACTGCGTGTTTTGCTTGTTGATGACGAAGAACTGTATCTGCAGACTGTTGCCAAAATTTTTCACCGCAAAGGTATTGATGCAGTGCTTTGTACAAACAGCCTGGAAGCAGCATCCATACTGCGGGAAACCCAGTGCCAGGTTGTGGTGCTGGATCTGAAAATGCCTGGCATGACCGGCCAGGACGTGCTGCGGGAAATCAAGGCAGAACGCCCCCAGGTACAGGTGATTATTCTGACCGGACATGCCACAACCGAGGATGCGGCCCTCTGTCTGACCAGCGGCGCGTTTGATTTTTTACTCAAACCCGTTGATATCAATGACCTGATCGGCAAAATCAACGCGGCCTTTGGAGTGTGGAAAATCGTCTGCAACACTGCGTCATGAAAATACGCTGCCAGCCTTAATCTGCCCCGCCAGACTTTTCATTTTTTGCATTGCGCAGCGCATCTGCCAGAGTTTGTGCCTTGCGTGGGCCAAAGCCAGGCAATGCCTGAAAATCTTCCTGGGTTGCATTGAAAAGAGCTTCCAGACTGCCAAAATGCGCCCACAAAATCTGGGCTGTGCGCGGCCCTATACCAGGAATTTTTTCCAGATCTGAATCAAGCTGCGTGCTGCGTTTATGCTGACGCAGGCGAGAAATGATAAAGCGGTGCGCTGTATCGCGTACATGCTGCAAAAAAAGAAGCTCCGGGCTGCCAGGGCGCAGATGAAGCGGATTTTTGCGACCTGGACGAAAAATCACGTCTCCGAGTTCTCCGGCCCGGCGTGATTCGCCTTTGGCAATGGCAGCCAAAGGCCAAAGACCTGCCTGGCCCAGATCCGCCAAAGCCTGTTCCACAGCCCGTAATTGCCCTTTGCCCCCGTCAATAAGCATGAGATCAGGCCACGGCGGGCCAGACTCCAGTCTGCGGGCCACAAAATGACGCAAGGCCAGATAATCATCTCCGGAGCCTTCCAGTTCTGGAAACGCATAGACCCTGTAAGCAGGTTTTTCTTCTTTGCCGTCCACAAAAACCACCAGCCCGGCCCGCATTCCCTGGCCCTGAATATGAGACACATCCACGCATTCCACACGCTGTGCCTCTTTTTCCAGGCCCAGGGCCTGAGCCAGGCTCTGCATATCTGCTTCACGCCTGCGAAGGGGCTTGAGCATGGCTCGCGCATTGGCCGTGGCAATATCCACCAAGCGCCGCTCCTGATCTCCCCTGGCCTTGACCACTCCTGCCCTGGACCCACGCATTTCAGTCAAGGCCTCATCCACAGCAGGGTCAGCACTACCCAGAGCCGTGATAATGCGCGTTGGAATAAAACGCTCTGGCCTGTAAAACTGCATCACAAAAGAATCTGTCAGGGCCTGCTCTTCTTCTGGCGTTGCCACACTGACGCTATCAAACCAGAAGCTCTGACCATCAATAATTCGCCCCTGGCGAATAAAAATAATGGCCAGGCCAGCCCCGCCATCGTGCTGCCATACGCCCAGCACATCCACATGGCGTCCATCTGGCAAAACAGCGGCCTGACGCTCCACTGTATCGCGCAGGGCCTGGATACTGTCACGCAGTTGGGCTGCTTGCTCAAAATCCAGCCGATCAGAAGCCGCACACATTTCTGCACGCAGCCCGGCCATGAGTTCTGCGGATTTTCCCGATAAAAACAACTCCACCTGGCGCACCACGCGCTGATAATCCTCATGGGACACAGGCAGGCAGCATGGCCCCAGGCAACGCCCGATATGATATTGCAGACAGGGCCGGGTGCGGTTGGAAAAAACCGTGTCCCGACATTTACGCAAAGGAAAAAGCCGATCAATAACCCGCTTGGTTTCCCGCGCAGCCAGAGCTGAAGTAAATGGCCCAAAATAAAGGGAGCCGTCCCGCACAACCTTGCGCGTCAGGCGCAGAGCAGGAAATGGGTGGTTTTGTGACAGGCAGAATAAAATATACTGCTTATCATCACGCAGCACGATATTATACCTGGGCCGATGTTTTTTTATCAGACTGGCTTCCAGGAGCAGAGCTTCTTTTTCCGTGGCCGTGCACAGAAAATCAATGTGCTCCACCTTGGGCATCATGGCCCTGACTTTGATGGGCAGACGGTGTTCAGGCTGAAAATACGAGGCCAGGCGTCGGCGCAGTTGCTTGGCTTTGCCCACGTAGATAATTTTGCCTGCTGCGTTTTTCATCAGGTACACGCCAGGGCATACAGGAAAGGTGGGCAGCAGATCACGCAGCATGGTTATCTTCGGCGATGCGGAGAGCGCATACGCGGCGAGCGGGAGCGCGGTCTGGCTGGCCCGGACGTGGGAGGCAGGGTTGCCTCAACTTCCTGGCGCAGTGTTGACCAGGCCCGGAGTTCATCCAGGCGCTCGGCCCCACTGACCGCAAGCCCCATTTCATACAAGGCCAGGGTTTCTGGAAAGCAGTCCTGGGCCACAAACCCGCGTTTGGAAAAGCGCTTGCGTTTGTCTGGCTCAAAACGGGATTGATTGAGCATGATTTGCAGCATTCTGGCCAGCATGGCTTTGGGCATACTTAAACGCTGCGCAAGGGGAGTCAGCACATCTTCCAGCAAAAGAGCATACTGCATACGTTCGCCCTTGACCTGGGCATGGGCCGCTAAGCGCTGCATCAGCGGGCTGAACAGGGCTGCAAAAACCAGCACAGGCTCAACCTGACCCGTGCGCCGAATCCGAGCATCCACATGGCCAAGCCAGGCCCAGAGCACCGAGTCCTGACCACGATCATGGTCTATAAAATCAGCAAGTTCTGGAACCAGATCATGCAGCAGTCCGGTTTTGTAGAGCAGACGATAGGCCTGTTCGCCGCAGCCAAAGGCAAACAGCTTGTGCAGTTCTTCAAAAATGCGCGGGCCTGCGGCTTTGTGAATTTCCCGGTGAAAGCGCAGCATGGCATTGTAGGTCTGGGGCTCAATACGAAAATCCAGCCGCGAGGCAAAGCGAATGGCCCGGATCATGCGCACCGGGTCTTCCTGAAAGCGGATGCCAGGATCACCGATGCAGCGGATCAGACGGCTTTGAATGTCACTGATGCCACCAACATGGTCAATGATGGAAAAATGCACGGTTTCATAAAAAAGGCCGTTAATGGTAAAGTCGCGGCGCAGGGCATCTTCTTCTGGAGTCCCGTAGCAATTATCGCGGTGTACATACAGATCGTCCTCGCCATTTTCTTCATCTATTTCCGGACAACGGCGAAAGGTTGATGTCTCAATAATGTGCTCGCCAAAACGAATATGAGCCAGGCGAAAGCGACGGCCAATCAAAAAGCAGTTGGAAAAAATTTTTCTGATTTGCCCTGGTGTGGCATTGGTGCTCACATCAAAATCTTTGGGCTGACGGCCAAGAAGCAGATCACGCACACT
>JAAYGZ010000276.1 GCA_012727515.1 Desulfovibrionales bacterium | reverse complement strand
TGTGGGCGGAGCATTCATTGGTCTTGAAGATATGATCAAGCAGCGGGTCCAGGGTTCCAGCATGGGTTTTGGGGCCACTGTACGGCGCAAGGACGATGACAATCCCAATATATTCTTAAAACAGGTTCACCCCATGGATCTGATTCGCTACGGGCTGATTCCTGAATTTACAGGCCGTATTTCTGTCATCACTTCTTTGACGGAATTAAACGAGGACGACCTGGTACGCATTCTGCAAGAACCGAAAAATGCGTTGGTCAAACAATACCAGAAAATGTTTGAACTGGAAAATGTGGAACTCAAATTCACTGCCAATGCCTTACGCGCCCTGGCAGCCAAGGCCATTAAGCTGGAAACCGGAGCCAGGGGCCTGCGCTCTGTCATGGAATCCATTATGCTTGATATCATGTACACCATTCCATCTATGAAAAATGTCTCTGAATGCGTTATCAACAGCGCAGTTATCGAAGAAGGCAAAGAGCCGCTTATTTTATTTAAGCCAGAAGCAAAAAGTGCCTAGGATCAAACTACAGGCACATTCAAGGGAGTGAACCATGTCCGAAACCAGTACTATAGAAAAAGACACTGCAGGCACCCGTATTGTGCCCACCATGTCCTTGCGGGAAGTGGTCATGTTTCCCAAGTCCATTGTGCCTCTTATTGTTGGACGAGAAATCTACATCAAGGCTATTGAAACTGCACTGGAGAAGTACGACAAGCAAATCTTTCTGGTAGCACAGAAAGATCCATCTCAAGAACATCCTGAAGACACTGATCTGTTTGAGATCGGCACTATCAGCCGAATTCTGCAAATGCTGCGCTTGCCCGACGGCACCATTAAGGTTCTTTTTGAAGGCCTGCGCCGTGCGTCCTGGGATGCTGAGCATGGCATCATGTATATCAATGATATTCCCATGGTTGAGGTTACAGACCTGCCAGACATGGCAGCGCGCAGTGCAGAAGGCGAGGCCCTGGCCCGCGCCACCCACGAAGCCATCGAAGAATACGCCCAGATTAACCGCAAGCTTGCCAAGGAAACAGCCCTGGCCATTGCCAGCATTACCAGCCCCGGACGCCTGGCTGACACCATTATTCCTCATTTGCGTTCAGCCTTTCATCGCAAACAGGCAGTCCTGGAAACGCGCAATCCCGTACAGCGTCTTGAGCAGGTCTATGAGATGATCCAGGAGGAAATTGCTATTTTCTCTTTGGAGAAAAAGATCAAAGGCCGGGTCAAAAAACAGATGGAGGAAAACCAGCGCGACTATTACCTGGGCGAACAGCTTAAAGCCATTCACAAGGAAATGGGTCGTGATTTTGATCCCAAGGCAGACCTTGATGCCCTGGAAGCCAAACTCAGCGCAAAAGATATGCCTGATGCAGCACGGGACAAGGCCCTGGAAGAGCTGAAAAAGCTCCGCCAGACTCCTCCGAGCGCAGCTGAATACACGGTCCTTCGCAACTATGTGGAGTGGATTTTGGCTTTGCCCTGGAATACTATGCGTGACGTGGAAATAGACTTGGTTGAGGCCCAAAAAACCCTTGATGCAGATCATTATGGACTGGACAAGCCCAAAGAACGCATTCTGGAGTATCTGGCTGTCCAGGCTCTGGTCAAAAAACTGCGCGGCCCCATCCTCTGTCTGGTCGGCCCTCCCGGAGTGGGCAAAACATCCCTGGCCAAGTCCATTGCCAAGGCCACGGGCCGGGAATTTGTTCGTTTATCCCTGGGCGGAGTACGCGACGAGGCTGAAATTCGCGGACATCGGCGCACCTATGTGGGAGCATTGCCCGGCAAGATTATCCAGTCTCTCAAGCGAATTTCTTCCAATAATCCAGTTTTTTGCCTGGATGAAGTGGATAAGATGAGCACAGATTTCCGTGGCGATCCATCAGCAGCCCTGCTTGAAGTTCTTGATCCGGAACAAAACAATGCCTTTAATGACCACTACCTGGATCTTGATTATGATTTGTCAGGAATCTTCTTTATCACCACGGCCAATTCCTTGCAGAGCATTCCCCTGCCCTTGCAGGATCGCATGGAAATCATCACCATTCCTGGCTATCTGGAAACTGAAAAAGAATGTATAGCCTCGGATTTTCTCCTGCCCAAGCAGCGCGAACTGCATGGCTTGCAAAAAGAGAATCTCACCCTGTCCAGGGGCGCTATTCTGGAAGTAATCCGGCGCTATACCCGCGAATCAGGAGTTCGTAACCTGGAGCGCGAAATAGCCTCAATCTGCCGCAAAATAGCCCGTACCCTGGTTGAAGAAAAAAATATGGCCAAACAGGTGACAGTCAGCAAGTCCATGCTTGGCACCTACCTGGGCGTGCCACGGGTGCGCTATGGGCTGCGCGAATCCCAGCCCCAGGTGGGCGTGACAACTGGCCTGGCCTGGACCCAGACTGGCGGAGAACTCTTGCTGGTGGAAGTGGCGCTTATGCCTGGCACAGGCAAAATTGAAATCACGGGTAAGCTGGGAGATGTCATGCAGGAATCTGCCAGGGCTGCGATCAGTTATATCCGTTCCAGATCAGAGCTCTTTGGCCTGCGCCGGGATTTTTATAAGGATGTGGATATTCATATCCATGTTCCGGAAGGAGCCACGCCCAAGGACGGCCCCTCAGCTGGCATTACTCTGGCCACCTGCCTGGCCTCTGCCCTGCTGAACATCCCGGTGCGCAATGATGTGGCCATGACCGGCGAAATCACCTTGCGCGGACGGGTGCTCCCCATTGGCGGCTTGCGCGAAAAGCTGCTGGCAGCACACCGTGGCCTTATTACCAGGGTCCTGGTGCCCAAAGAAAATGAGCGAGATCTGAAAGACGTTCCCAAGGCTATTCTCAAGGGCCTGGAAATCACCCTGGTGGAAAGCATGGATGAGGTGCTGTGTCATGCCTTAAAAGACGTGACCCGCACGGCACTTTTTGCAGGTGAGGCAGACTTTATTCCCATCTGCAAAGATCTGCACAAAGTCCACGACCACCCCACAACCCACTAACGCCTCATACGTCACGCGCCCTGGCATCCTGTCAGGGCGCTTTTTTTATTCCATGTGGGATCTTCAAAAAAGCCAGTAATAGCCAAGCCCGCACACAATAAGGCTGACAATCCGCAAGCCCTGGTTGCATCCAATGAGCATCAGGGCCAGCCCTGGCTTATAAATGCCTGCATAATAGGGAAACTGGTGCCGAAAAGCCCGCATGGGTGACGAGATGATATTACCAACAAGCAGGGCCAGCACCACTTCCTTGGTTTGTAGTGACCCTGCGTCCAAAAGCGCTCCTGCCGCAGCCATGCCTGCTGACAGCTCTGCTGCCAACTGAAAGACAAGAATGCCCATGGCCTGAGGTGGCAGCCAGCTTAACCAGCCCATATGCGTGCTTAAAAAATGTTCTGCGCCAGCAAACAGACCCCACTGATGTGCGGCCTGAACAAGGGCATAAATGGGCACTGTGATGAGCAGAATTTTTTTTATCCGCCGTTGAAAACGCACCCTGGTTTTGTGGATAACACTGTGCCAGCTTGCCCTGGGCTGGTCAGGCACAGTCAGACCCTTGTCAGCAATGCGTGGTAAAATGAGCCGTCCTACACATAAAATCCCAGCTGAACGCAGCATTGCCGCACCAATGGTCAGGCCCAGATACACCACGGCCGCGGTTTTAAGTAAGGGCACAGTGATGAAAACCATGCTTGGCAAGTGCAAAAAATATGTGGGCAGGCTATTAAAGAGATTGGATAAAATAAGTTCCCGGCGTGACATCTGGCCCTGGTCATAGGCTTCTGCCAACATGGTATTGGCTGTGATGCCCGACACAAAGGCCATGGCAAAACTTGCCGCAGATCGTGCAGATAAATGCCCAAGCCGGGCCAAAGGAGAGGCAAGGCAGGCCAGAAAACGAGTCCAGTGCAAGGCTTCAATCAGATTGCCGACAAAAAGCCCCACAGAAACCATGAGCACTAATTTTACTAACGGCCAAGCCGCATGAGCCCAGCCAGCAAGATCATACATTGCCAAACACCGTGTCAGTCATAGGCTGTTCAGAACGCGGACAACATTGCAGCGCTACTGTGCAGAGATATAAATGTGTACAGAAGAAAAAAAGAATGGAGCGGGAAACGGGATTTGAACCCGCGACTTCAACCTTGGCAAGGTTGCACTCTACCACTGAGTTACTCCCGCTTAACGGAGAGACCAGGCGTGCACGTTACATGTGCTATGCCTGTTGCAGATTTTCAAAGAAAGGATGGAGCGGGAAACGGGATTTGAACCCGC
>JAAYGZ010000275.1 GCA_012727515.1 Desulfovibrionales bacterium | reverse complement strand
TGGGGTACAGAAACACCTTTTTCACCTTGGTATCGGGCCGCATCATCGTCAACACCTCCAAAATGTGGGAGGCTGATTGTCAGCGGAGGCGAACCGGCAAAGAAGATGAGGTTTATGGAGCGCTTACGTTGCTCTTGGGACCATGGTTGCGATTATTTAGTTACTGTTCCAATTCCGAAAGGGCAGCATTGCTTTCTTCAAATTGCTTTCTGTGCCACTCCAGGTAGGGCAAGTGCTTGGCATCTAGCCAACGCAGGTGCAGTGCTTCAGTAATACCAATCGTCGCTAATGAATCTTTACACAGCTGATCGCTTAACAGAATTTTTCCATTGTCATTAAAGCTGATCATGAAACGATCAAACAGTGCGTCCAAATGTGCACAAAGCAAAAAGCCATTGAAGACATCCAATCGCTCTGCATCATTGGCGCAATCAGCCCAGGGTTTGGCATGGCTGGAGCGCAGCAGCTCAGGAAGAACAATACCCGTAACAGAGCAGGCACCACCCCAGTAGTCCAGTAGAGCATTACGATACCTGTCCTGACCGATACGCTGGCGCACCACCCGCTCTACCTCGGTATCGTGCAAATGATCGGGCAAATGCTCTAGTTCATTGGCTATCGACTGTTGATAATCCGTTACTGCCTGATTAGGTAAGGCCCGTGACAAGGCGGCTGTACGTTGTAGAAACGGATAGAGCTGTTCACTGCTACATACAAAACTGTTATCCACAGCTGGATTGCCAAATTCACGGGCTAGCTCGGCTGGTAGATTTGCGGGAGCCTGAAGCAACTGTATGCGATACACGCCCTCATCACTGGCCACCTGTACGCGGGAAGAATGACGTGCAGAGCTCAGAACCACTCCGCTACTTGGAAGTTCCTGATGGTTTTCAAAGCCGCTGTCATAGCCGGCTTTGGTGATGAGGGTGGTTTGAAGCAGGCTCATAGCAAAGTTCAATGAAAATTAAAGGGCAAACAGCGTTTTAGCCAAGCGAGCGCATTCGCATTATTACAGGAACCTGCTTGAGCAAACACCTGCAAGTGCTCATGGGGAGCAGCGGGCAATATTATGCGCAACCGGTCTCTTTCTTCCTGGCTAGGCTGCTGTTGTGTGGTTATACCGATTGCAATGGCCAGCGTACGCAATGCCTCGGCCATCCACCACAATACAGGGCCATTGCTAGGATGGTCGCACAGTTGAATGGCTTGATCAAACTGCTTGACTGCCTCTGCAGAACGCCCAGCGTTATGCAAAAGCCAGCCACGATAAGCTGTAATCAACCCCCAAGGGTGATCCATCCCTGATGTCCACAAATGGGATTGCATGATATAGGCTTTACTAGCATTAACAGTTTCATCAGGAAAGCTGATCAGGGTACGTAGCCACAGGTGATGCTCGTAACGCATATTCTGGCTAGAAACTGCCATTGTCCGGCTGTACGCATTTGTGTCGCTGTTCCCTGCAAGCAGCCCAAGAAAACCGGTCGAAAGCGAGGCCATGGAGTCCATCAAGGCAATTCTGCGATACGTTTCTGTTTGGCTAATTTCACGTTGAGCACGCTGAGGGTCAGATAGCCTAGCCAATAAGGAAATTGCCTGCTCAAAGTGCTCGATGGCTAGCTCATGTTCGTGGCAGAACGCATGCATCTGACCCATGGTTGAGTGCAAGCGTGCGTAGTTGGCCAGCCCGGAAACAGCAACCGGTTTGTCCAGCCATTGCTGGATAATAGGCTGCAACAATTTGAATTCAAAACTATTACTTCCACTGACGGCAACTCGCAGTAATGCACCGCAGGCCTGCTGAGCATCCTCTTCTTCCAGCCGGTTTATCAGCTCCAAGCAGGTTTGCAGGCGTTCAAGATTAACTTTGCCCAGGTGATTCTCCTGACCAAGACGTGCCGTTTCTAGCGGTAAGCGATAGATATCCGGTAACTCATGGCCAAGCGGTTTGTGGTTTTCAAGCCAGTCGAGGGCACAGCTAATTTGTGTCAGGCTATAATTTTTACTCCGAAGACGATCTCTTACCTCGTCCAGATAGTGCTGCCAAAGACGAAAATCTCCGGCAGCTTTCAGCCCTAGACGCTTTAACTGATCGCCAAGAAACCCCTGTTTCGGCTCATTGGCAGCAGCTGTGCAGAGTTGATACCACTCGGCAGATGCCAGTCCTTCATTACGTGAGGCTGCTAGGTATAGGCGATGCATGGATTGCTGATCAGGAGTAAGCAGACAATGCCCCAACAAAGAGGACTTTTTTAACCTGTCACGACTGTGTGCTGCCGGGCTTCCCCATGTGTAGGCCAATGCGTCCACATAGCCATTCATTGGGTGATTTTTATTCATTAGCTGGGTGGTAATTTGCAAGCCGGAAAAGCGTGACGGATTAATTGCCTGTAATTCACCTTCAAGCTGGCTGGCCAAACTATCGATGGAGCGGCTGGCCAATTTTGCGTCATTGCGCTCAATATAAAAATCTGCGCGAGAGAGCTTGCCTGAAACAATAGGCAACTGCATTAACACCCAACGAATCAGCAAAACAATATGACTGTACCAGTTGGCAGCAAATGCCTCAGGATCATTTACGGTAAAGCCGAAGACCCCAACATCCTGCTCTAGAATGTACTGGATGCAATCATCCACTTCAGCGGGGCTGGACTCCGTAGCATGAAACGGTTTGCTAAAGCCTTTGAGACTAGTACGACCAGGAACTGCCAGCGCAACCACCCTACCCAGTTCAGGGCTGCTCTGGCCATATTCATCACTGAGATGTGAAAAATATTGGCCAGACTCATCGATATAAATAGACCAGTCAGCGCAGGGCTGCATGTGTGGAAGGCTTAATGGATGGTAATCTGAAAAAATTATCGGTTGAATATTGGAAGATTTTGTAAAGTTCTTCTTGCGCTGTGCTGATTGCTGCTGGTCCTTTAGGAGTTTGTCCAGTTCAATTTTAAGGCTATTTATAATCAGGTCAGGGTACTGCGAAGATAGCTGACTAATCCATTTTCTAGCGGAATCTTCCCCATCCGCATGAAACTGTTTTTTTATATTCAGAATCAGGCCGTAGGCAAGTTTACCTTGCTCAATGGCTTTATCTGCTTCGTAACCTAGACCATCCCGTTCCAAAGTGTTGATAAAACGAGCTGCTTCATTAGCAAGTTCTTTGTTGATTTCAGCACCCCAGGTGTAACGAAGATAAACCTGATGAAGGCTGTTATTGCTTTTTTTATTTACTAGGTTACTCATTGTTCAAGTTCGCTTTCAAAGTAAGAGCCGCAGCACGGGCACACAACATGACCAATCTGGTCTGATATTGTTTGGTGATAAGTCCATGTATGATCATTTTTATATAGTTCGGTACCACAACCATAGCAAAAGGTTTTTATTAGAATGGAGCGACAAACGTGGCAATTCATTTCCCACTTATCGCCCTGTTTGGTGGGCTTCCAGACGGCATTTTGATATTGACTTCCGCAACTAACACATTGAAAATCCGAATAGTAAAAAGACAATGGTGGCCTAGAATTATTTTTGCCGCGACTATTATAATAAGTCTGCTCGGGATAAACAAAGCTTGTGCCTCTATAGTCCAGACTGTTTTTGAGTTTGGTAGAGGTGCAGTAAGAAGTAACAACCCCCTTCTCAAAGATATGACTTAAAACCTGCGATGAGGACTGCAAAAACAAACCAATAAGGCGCTGAAGATTTCTGGTGCTATAAAGATGCGTGAGAGATGGTGCCAAATAAATATGGCCATGCTTGTGATTTGTGTCGTGCTTTTGCCCATAGTCACAGAATCCGCCCCATGACAATGGTGAGGTTCTTTCTACGCGTCCTATTACTTCTGGAGTAGCGTGCAAGATAAAAACCTTATTCATCAAGCCTTCGCTGTAGTTTTTACCGGGCCTGCCTGATTCATCGAATTCAGATTCTGGACGGTACAGCTCCATAACTATGGAC
>JAAYGZ010000274.1 GCA_012727515.1 Desulfovibrionales bacterium | reverse complement strand
CCTATTGCTCAGGTTGTTTCCCGTATTGTTGATTTGACCGAAGATCGGGCTGATTTGAGTGCGCGTTTGCCTGTGTCATCCAATGATGAGATTGGTGAGCTCAGCCTGTGGTTTAATAAACTGATGGATAAAATCCGTGCAACAATGTCAGATGTTGCTGTGTATAAAAATATCGTCAACGCGATATCTGATCCGATTTTTGCTGTGGATAAAGATTTTAAATTGCTTGTGGCCAACAAAGCAATGCTTGAAATCGCCAGATGCTCCAGTGCTGAAATCAATCAGCACACATGCCATAGCATTATGAATTCACCTTTATGCAATACAGCTGAATGCTGCATACATAAAGCAAAACAAACAGGTGATGCACAAGTTGGTGATATTTTTTCATTGACCATACATGATACCTGCCGCAGCATTCAGCCTTTTTGCGATGTGCTCTATGATGCAGAAAATAACCCCATTGGTCATTTTGAGATAGCCCGTGACGTCACCAGTATGGTTGAACGTGAGCATGGATTACATGCTGCCCTGCGCCGGATTGAAGATGCCAATGCAGATATTTCACGGGTAGCCCACGAGGTTAATACAGTTGCGCACAGCATTGCGTTGCAGATTGACCAGGCTGCCCAGGGCACACAAGAACAAAGTCAGCGCATCAATGAAGTTTCTGCTGCCATGGATCAAATGAACGATGCAGTACTTGATGTGGCGCGTAATGCTTCAGATGCGGCAAAAGCGGCGCACGCCAGTTCTGAGCAGGCCCAGGGCGGAGCAAAACTTGTTGAAAAAGTTGTTGATTCTATAGCAGAAGTTCACACGCGCAGTGAAATAGTAACAGAAAACATGGCAACTCTTGGTCAGCAGGCAGAATCTATAGGCAGAATTATAAATGTTATTACAGACATTGCTGATCAGACTAATTTACTGGCCCTGAATGCGGCCATTGAAGCGGCCAGGGCCGGAGATGCCGGACGTGGTTTTGCTGTTGTTGCAGATGAAGTACGCAAGCTGGCAGAAAAAACCATGAGCGCCACAAAAGAAGTTGGCGCAGCTGTTTCAGGCATCCAGAGTGAAACAAAACTCACTATTGAAGGGATGAGTGCTGTTGCAGGGCTGATTCAGGAGACAACAGGCCTGGCTCAGCAATCTGGTTCAGCCCTGTCGGAAATTGTGTCTTTAGTTCAAAATGCTACGGCCCAGATTACTGCCATTGCCACAGCCTCTGAAGAGCAATCAAGCGCCAGCGAGGAAGTCAATACAACACTTGGTGCTGTCAGTGAAATTGCTACAGACACTGCCAGCGGTATGCGTACAGCTGCCAATGCCCTGGCCGAATTGAGCAGACTTTCAGAGGAATTGCACGGACTGGCTGAAAAATTACAGGAATAGGACAAAAAACTTAAGTACTGGCCTGGTCTCACTTGAGCAAAAGTGGGGCCAGGCCGGACTGTTCGGGGAAGTACATATATTGAGGTGTAGTAGTTCAGACTTGATCTGACAATCGGCTCCGTTCTGTTGCTCGCTGCATGTTGTTCTGCTCACAATGGGCGTCTTTAGTACGAATGCTTCCAGCTCACGCCTCCTCCTTGACGCGAATCCCCACCTACTTCGGTTTCAACGCTGATGCTTGGTGTCAATTGCACTTCAACCTTGGTTTTGTCCTGACCAGACACACTGCGCTGGGTGCGTACATAATATTTTCCGCCCACATATCCACCCACACCCACACTGGTATCCTTGTCTTCACTGTCCATGCTGACTTCCTGAAGGCCCAATGTGGATTTAAGCGATCCCAGGACATCCGGGGTGGCTCCGCCTGCCATTTCTGTGGCAGCCTGAGCCAGTTGAATGGCCTGCAGCGGAGAAATCTGCCGTGAAGAGCGGCCAAAAAGAATAAGGGCCAGGATTTCATCCGTGGGCAAGGCTGGGACAGATGAAAGCATCAGACGAAAGTTTTTTGCCGGCCCTGTGATATGAATACCTGCCAAAGCATCGGCAATTTCTGTTTCCCCGACAATATCCAGGTACGGATTAGGCGGCACAGATCCATCCAGCGACAAAAGCCCTTTGCTGAGCACAAAAAGCCGATCCAAAAAATCAAACTGGCCGCGCAGTAAGCGCACATCACCAGTGATATGAGGTTCTGTCTGCGTTCCGGTAATATGCAATGCTCCAGACCATTCTGAATCAAGCCCCCTGCCACGCACAATAAACTGATTGGGCACGTTAACCGCCACGTCCATGTCCAGGCGCATGGCCTGGGCCGGGGCTGTTTCTGTTGTGGTTGTGGCTGGCGCATTGATTTCTTCAATTTCAATGGTCGTTACATCAGGAGGCAGGGTTGGCGGAATATGGAAATCTGTATTTTCAACAATAATTTCTCCGCGCAGGGTTGCTGCAGACTCATTTCCCTGTACATGCAGGTCAGAACTGACTGTACTATGCAGATAATCCTGACGCATAAGCTGTGCAGACCGGGTCTGTGCATCAATGCTATAGTTAAGCGATGATAAATCCACAGTACCACTGACCGCAAGAGTGCCGTTTTGCCCGTCAGAACCATGCAGAGCAAGATCAGCCGTGGTGCCGGTGGCCTGCACTGTTCCCTGTATATCCTGCAGCCAGGTGCCTGTACGAAAATTTTCATAGGTGACATCAGAAACGCCCAGCTCCCCATGTATGGTTGGAGCCAGAGGGGTTCCGCCAATACGCAGCTGCCCCTGGGCCAGGCCCCCAAAGCGCTGGTCATCAAGTTGTAACGCAGGAGCCAATAAATCGAGCTGAATGCGGGCATCCAGCTCTCCGGACAAGGGCGCATCTGTCGGCATATCCACTGTCCAGGGCGCACAGCGCAGAACCACCGGGGCTGTGAGTCTGGTCGTGGCGTGGATGTCATGCTCTGGCGCGGCCAGAGTTGACGATATTTCTGCTGTGCCATGCTGGATTACGGCCTGCACCGTACTTGCAATAATTGGAATTTCCATGTCTTCAGACGCAAAATCCAGGTCAGGACAGTCAAGACGAACTTCAAGTCGTGGATCAGAAGATGGGCCGTTTAAGGACAGGTGCAGCCCCACAGTGCCGTGTGGCAGGGTCGGAACCAGAGAATGCAGCTCTTCAAGGCGTAATCCTTCAAGAACTGCGGACACATCAACCTGATCTGGCTGAAGAGTGCCGGCTGAACGCAATGTGGCCGAACCATAGCGCAGCAGCGCTTCTGACCAGGCAAGAGCTGTGCCTGCCTGCACATCTACGGGCCGGTCCAGGGCCAGGGGCTGCCCAAAGATCTGGCCTGTGAGTTCATGGACCCTGGCCCGGAGTTCTTCAGGCTGGGTCTGCACCTGGGCTGCCAGACGCATTTCAGTTGTGCTCTCCGGGTGAGTTATGTGTCCTGAAAGTGTTGCATTTGTAGCACTTTGCCCCTGAACCTGCACCTGGGCTGCCATGTTTGTATAGTCCCCAAAACTCATGCCCTGAGCACGGATGCTCGCACGGCTCTGCTCCAGACCACGGGCCGGATAGAGCAGCCCTTCCGTGTGCAGTGACCCTATGCGGGCGTCTGCCAGGCCCAGATCTGTAGCCGTGGCATGTATTTCCAGCACCTGCTGGCCCTGGTCTTCTCTGGCCTGCACCTGAGCCGTGAGCTGGCCCTGGCCTTCAAGACCAAGGCCCTGCAATAACGGCCCAATATCCTTGCTGTGCATGTCCAGTGTTCCCAGGATACTCCCCTGGACAGCATAGGTGCCCTGGGCTGAAAGCGTGGTTCCTGGCAAACGCACCTGCCCCTGTGCCTGGCCTTGATCCAAGGCCCAGTGCGCTTCAGTCTGGCCCTGCACGGAAATTCCATTGGCCAGCATATGAAAGTCTGCCTGTGCGCTGGGTTGGTTCGGCAGATCATGGGCCGAGGCGTTCACAGCTATCTGGCGTATGCTGAGCGTATCCAGGGTGAGTTCAGGGCTGTTCACATGCAACTGGGCAGAAAAACTGTCTATCTGCCCGTGTATTGTGCTGTGCACACTGGCACCTTGAGACAGGCCCAGATCAGCACTGTGCAGGGGGGGCAATAAAATATCTGCCTGAGCAGCGACCTGGCCGGAATCTGAGTCCAGTTCACCCTGGACAGACACGGACATGGGCGCATTGAGCCGCGCCTTTTCTAAGCGCAGGGCTGAGCCAGAGCGAGTGAGTCGAGCAGTCAATTCAGGTGTTGCGCCCACAAGTTGATGCAACTCTGCTGGCAGGCCCTGCATATCCCTGGCCTGTACACGGGCATCAAGCTGGGCGCGTTCTTCCTCTGAAAAAATGGTTCCAAGCAGACTGACATCCACATGACCTTTAATGGGCGTTGTATCTTCACCCAGGCCCAGGGCCAGAAGTGATGTTGGTTCCACATCAAGCCCCACAGTGCAGTTAAGGGTGGTTGAAGCGTTTTGTGGAATAATGTCTGCCACGCCAGTCAGGGTGAGTGGCCCTGTGCGCACCTGCAGGCTGTCCACACAAAGCCCGGTGCTGTTTCCGCTCAGGGCTGTTGTACACAGGGTTGAATTCCAGGGAGTAGAAGTTGAATCCACATGCAGGTCTGCT
>JAAYGZ010000273.1 GCA_012727515.1 Desulfovibrionales bacterium | reverse complement strand
GTTTAATCTTACAGCATTAAGCAATGCGCGAGTTCAAGTTCAAAGCGCAACACCCGCTAATTTGTTGTTACCATGCTCCAAAAAAGTTGCACAGAAAGTTCTGAAAAAATCACGTATTTTTCCCCTCACCGCATTTTCTTCTTCACCTTTCACAACACGCAGAGCCTGGCTGGCCGCCCCACTCTCTCTTGCTTTACCCGGCTGACTCACGTAGCTGATCGGGTCGTTATGCAGCGACTATACCACCCTAGCCCTGGATATCTAATGCCCCTTTTCCTGGCCTGGCTTGTACTGTTTTTGACCTGTGCACCGCTGGCTGCATCTACGCTGACTCTGACACCAGCGGAAAAAGCCTGGCTGGATGAACATAAAGACAGTATTGTCATGGGGTTTGAGCATTTTTTTCCCCCGGTTGAATTTGCAGATGCTGATGGTGGCTTTACCGGACTCAGTGCTGATGTCATTCAGGTCATTGAAAAACAGCTCAACGTAACCTTTCAAAAACGCTCTGCCCTCTGGACTGATGTTTTAGCGGGCTTAAAAACTGGCGAGATCTATCTGGCCCCGGCCCTGGTCAACAGTGCAGAACGCTCTGAATATACGTTTTTCACTTCGCCCTATGTGCAGATTCCCCAGGTTATTCTGACCAAAAAATCTTTGTCCCGCTCGCTTACCCTGAACGACATGACCAACATGCGTGTGGCTGTTGTGCGAGGCTATGCTTCTGCAACTTTGGTCCGTCAGCACGTACCCCAGAGCGCCACTGTGATTGAAGTGGATAATATCCGCGAAGGTCTGCACATGCTGTCCTTTGGGGTGGTTGACGCGCTGGTGGAAAACCTGGGCGTGGCAACCTATTTTCAGGAACAGGAAGGCATTTCCAACCTGCGCGTGGCCGGAGACATCGGTGCACCGCAGAAATTATGCATCGGTATCAGCACGCACTATCCGCTTCTGGCCAGCATCATCAGCAAAGCCCTGGTCGCTATACCACAAGAAGATCATATAAAGTTTTTTGATCGCTGGATTCATCTGCACATTCCCCTACTGGCTCCGGAAATAGTGCTGGCCATTAAGCTGGCAGTTGTCTTTACGCTGATTGCTTTGCTCCTTTTAAGCGGCATTGCCTGGCATCTGCGCCGCCGGCTGAAAGAAAAAATCCACGATGAGCAGCAAGCCAAAATTGCGTTGCGCGATCAGTTTGACCGCCTGATTTTAACCCTGAGCGTGGCAAAGGCTGGGTTCTGGGAGTCATTTCCTTCAGAAAATACGGAAGAATACAGCCCGGAATGGTACACCATGCTGGGCTATGAACCAGCGCAACTGCATGGAAACGCCAACAGCTGGCTGGAATGGGTGCATCCTGATGACAAAGCAGAGGCTGCTGCAGGCTTCCAGGCCTACCTGCAGAGCAAAGAAGCTGAAAATTATGAATCCCGGTACCGTATGCGCATGAAAGATGGCTCCTGGCGCTGGTTTCAGGCCACGGGCAGAGCCGTACAAAGAGATGCATATGGGTTGCCCACACGCATTTTAGGACTGAATGTAGATATTCACGAAATCAAAACAGCACAGGACAAAGCCCAGAAAGCCCAGGCCTTTATTAATGCGCTACTTGAACAGAGCACGCATTTTATTGGTCTTGTTGATCTTAACGGCACGTTACGCCTGGTAAATCATAGTGCTCTGAGTTGGGCCAAAATCACAGAACAGGAAGTAATCGGCCAGCTGTTTTTTACCACTCCGTGGTGGCCAGACCAGGCTG
>JAAYGZ010000025.1 GCA_012727515.1 Desulfovibrionales bacterium | reverse complement strand
CCTGTATCCAGGCCACCGGAATCTGCTTTTATCTGTCCGCTGACACAGGCCTGCTCACGCAGCGCCAGATACACGATGCCAATCCTGCCCAGCGCCCAGCGCTGACTACCCTGGCCCTGCACGATGAAATCGCCACCACGCTGACCGAACGCGAGCCGCTATATATGGCCACCATGGATCATATCCTGCAGGCAAACCGCAGCACCGCAGATCTGGTGGATGATGTTCTTGTGGCGCTGGGATGCAAGGAGTGGGATTATCAGAATAAAGAACGGATCATGGATCGCTACTAAGCATACACTCTAAGGCCGGACCAGGCTGTCAAACTGGTCCTGACCCAGAGTTTCCACCAATGCGCCCAGGCGCAGGCCAGGCCGATAGTGGGTCATATAAAGATCCAGAGTTTTAGTCAGTACAGTCAGGGATTCTGGCAAAGAAAATAAACCCAGTTCATGGGCCAGGCGCGGATGTCGGCCCAGTTTTCCTCCAAGGACAACCCGGTACACAGGCTCTGTTGCAACCAAGGCCCCTGTGGGACACACCCGCGCACAGGCTGCGCAGCCCAGGCAACGCGCTGTATCCAGATGCACTGTATCATCAATACGCAGAGCCTGTTCTGCGCATACTTTGACACATGCTCCGCAGGCTGAGCACAGTTCCGGCTGCACAGCAATGGGTGCAAAGGCAAGAAGGCCCATGTCCGCAATATGGGGTTGGCTGCATCCATTGGGACAGGCCGCATAGGCAAGACGAAACTGATGATGGTGACGCAACGGCTGCACGCGACGGGCAATAAACTCTGGCCAGCCAGCAGCCAGAACCTGCTCTGTCAGCATTTCTGTGGGGTCGTACCCTGGCGCAACAGCGTGTTTACACTGCTGAGCGCCCCGGCAGACCCGCACACTATGCGCTGGCAAGGCGTCCTGGCTGGCTGGGCTATGCTGATCACGTATGCTCATGCCTGGGCTACGTTAATGGCCAAAGGAATAATATGCAGTTCCCGGCGCACTTCCTTGGTAGGCAGCAAGCGCCAGGAATCAGGCTGCACTCCAGCGCGCTGGCCCAGCGCCTCAACCAGTGTGTTCACCGCAAGCAAGGGATGGCGGGCAAAAACCTGAGGCAGGCCATAGGTGAGATTACAGGCCAGACACATGCCCGGGCGCTGATGTAATTCAAAATGAAAGATCAGTTCTGTGGCGGTCTGGGTAGTAAAGCGGAGTCGGATATCATAGGCCCCGTCTTCAGCATCTCCATACAAGGCTGCAAAAAACTGATCTGTTTTAGATGCTGGAAAAAGTTCATCCAGATACTGGGCACTAAACATCTCTGCACTACTCATTTTTTACTCCTGTCAAAAAAGCACGCCTCCTAAGCCTGGCCTGAATTCTGGTCAAGGATACACAAAACGTACCTTTCACCAATCCTGCCATGTTCCTGCCATGCTGCACGGTGTTGGCGCGTACACCCTATGCACTACGTGATGTTTTCTTAATTCAAAAAGTCCAGAATTTCCTGGGTTTTGGCCTCCATTAACGCCTCATTGCCTCTGGATTCCACATTTAAGCGCACTACAGGTTCTGTGTTGGACGAACGCAGATTAAAGCGCCACTGGGGAAATTCCATGCTCAGGCCATCAATTTTCTCCACTGGCTGGATAGGCCTGCATGGCTGCATCCACCAAAGCAGCTAAAGGCTGGCCAGACAGCGAAATCTGCTCGGCCACAAGCAGCCAGGGAATCATGCCAGAATCACAATAGGCAAAGTCACGGAAAAAATGGTGGGCACTCATTTCTCCGCCATACACAGCATCTTCAGCCCGCATACGCTCTTTCATAAACGCGTGCCCGGCCTTGGACAGCACTGGCACGCCCCCTGCCTGACGCACCTGGTCAATGGTATTCCAGGTCAGACGCGGATCATGAATAATGGTCGCACCTGGGTGTTTGCGACAAAAACTCTGGGCCAGCAGGCCAACCAGATAATAGCCTTCAATAAAGCGCCCGTGGTGATCAAAAAAGAAGCAGCGGTCAAAATCTCCGTCCCAGGCCAGGCCAAAATCTGCCTTGGCATCGCGCACGGCCTGGGCCGTAACAGACCTGTTTTCAGGCAGCAGTGGATTAGGCACCCCGTTGGGAAAATGTCCATCTGCCTGGTGCTGAATTTTATGAAAGGTAAAAGGCAGGCATGGCTCCAGCATATCCACAATGGCTCCTGCTCCGCCATTGCCGGCATTAACAACCACGTGCAGGGGTTTAAGCCTTGAAGGATCAATATAGCTGAGCAGATGATCGCGGTACCTGGTGCGCACAGAAAGTTCCTGAATAGTGCCAGGGCGAGCATCAGGCACATTCACTCCTGCCAGCGCCATATCCCGGATGGTGAAAAGCCCGCTATCTTTGCTGATGGGCTTTGAGTCTTCGCGCACAAACTTCAACCCATTATAATCCTTTGGATTATGACTGGCCGTGACCATAATGCCCCCGTCCATGTGCTGATCAAAAACAGCAAAATAGACTTCTTCGGTTCCGCACTGGCCCAGAGTATAGACATCCACGCCCGCATCGCGCAGGCCAGCACTCAGGGCCTGGGATAACTCAGGGCTGGACAAACGAATATCATGCCCCACCACCACCCGACGTGGCGCAAGCAACGCGGCATAGGCCTGGCCAATGCGGTAACATAATGGTGCGTCAAGCTCATCCGGCACACGCCCACGCACATCGTAGGCCTTAAAACATGCTCCATCCATGCTTACTACTCCATAAAAAGTATGATCAAACAATGCCACGCTCTGCGGCAAGCCCGCGTCTAATGCACTTGACCCTTGTAAACAACTCTAATCTGCCCAGGGTCAGCCCCAAAAGGAACATATGTATGAAAAAAGTTTTGATCTATGCGCCAAATCATGGCACGGGTGCGTCACGGTCATTTGGTCACGATATCCAATTATCTAACATTCCTTTATCCTGCTCAATCGCATATTGGAGTCATTGACATGCCCAAAACCGCTGCGCCAGATCAGCCTGCCGTTAAGCCAGAACCTGAAGATTATTCACGTGACGTTGATTCAGCCTTGTCCGATACCAGAGACAATGATGACCTCATTTTTGCTGAAGAATCAAAAAGCACACAGTTTTGCGCTGCCAATGCCTGGAAACTTCTGATTGTGGATGACGAAGAAGAAGTGCACGCCATTACGCGCATTGTGCTTGAAGGTCTGACGTTTTCCGGAAAACCTCTTACGTTTCTCAGCGCCTATTCTGCGACTCAAGCCCGCGTTATACTCCAGGAACATACGGATATTGCCGCTATTCTTCTGGATGTGGTCATGGAAACAGGCCAGGCCGGCCTGGAACTGGTCGAATTTATCCGCAATGAACTGGGCAATTCCATGGTCCGCATTATTCTGCGCACTGGTCAGGCTGGCCAGGCTCCGGAACGCGAAGTTATTACGCGCTATGATATCAATGATTACAAACACAAAACAGAATTAACCGCGCAGAAACTTTTCTCCACTGTGGTCACGGCCATTCGGTCCTATCATGATCTGCGGACCATTGAGCAAAGCCGCAAAGGTCTGGAAATGATCATTGCCTCGTCGCGCAATCTGTTTGGAGAAAACAGCATTCGTCAATTTGCCGCCGGTGTTCTGGACCAGATGATTTCCCTGCTGCGAATCAATGAAGACTGCTTGTTTCTGCATGCCCCATCAGGCTTTGCCGCCACTATTACTGACGGCAATATCGCCCTTATTGCTGGTACCGGAGAATTTCACACTTGTGGTGAAAAAGGTGTTCCACCCCAGTTAGACCCTGAGATCACGCATCTTTTGCACGAGTCAGTTCGCAGAAAAGAAAGCATGTTTTCTGCCTCAGCCTTTGTGCAGTACTATTGTTCTGGCAGTGGCTCCGAGACATTGTTCTTTTTTCGGCTCACCAGGGCGCTTACAGCCTGGGAAACCAATCTGGTGCAGGTCTTTTGCGGTAATGTAGCTGTGGCCCTGGACAATATGTATCTGAACCAGGAGCTTGTGTTCACCCAGAAAGAAATCATCCTGACCCTGGGTGAATGTGTGGAATCCCGCTCCAAAGAAACAGCCAGCCATGTACGCCGGGTTTCGGAATGTTGCTCGCTGCTGGCCAGCCTGCTTGGCTTCAGTCCGCAGGAGGTCAAGCTCATCCGTATGGCCTCGCCCATGCATGATGTGGGTAAAATCGGCATTCCGGATGCTATTTTACTCAAGCCAGGCCCGCTGACTGCTGAAGAATTTGAAATCATCAAGACCCACACCACCATTGGCTACCATATCCTGCAAAGCTCAGAGCGCCCTATCATGCGTACTGCGGCAATTATCGCTCATGAGCATCACGAATACTGGAATGGCCTGGGCTATCCGCGTGGCCTGGCCGGTGAGGACATTCATCCTTTTGGGCGCATTACCTGCCTGGTGGATGTTTTTGACTCTTTGCTGTCTCGTCGCATATACAAAGATCCTTGGGAACTGGAACGAGCGCTTACGTATATCACACAGGAAAAAGGCAAGATGTTTGATCCAGCCATGGTTGAAATCTTGTTTGAGCATATGGATGTTTTCATTGCCACACGACTACGATTCCCGGACGCACTGTGACGGGTTTGGAAGAATATGCAAAAAAATACTCATAACGAAATCTGGTTTGCTGATGAAAGTTCCACACCAGATGCTTTGACCGAGACGACTGGCTGGAAAATTCTGATTGTTGATGACGATGATTTTGTACATAAAGTTACCGAACTAACCCTGGGTGACTATCGCTTTGAAAACCAGCCCGTCAGCTATCTGCATGCGTATTCCGCGGCCGAGGCCAGAACACTGCTTGCGGCCCATCCAGACATAGCCGTTATTTTGCTTGATGTGGTCATGGAAACAGAAAACGCAGGGCTGGAATTTGCCCGCTATGTGCGCACTGAAGCCCACAATGCTTTTGTGCGTATTATTTTGCGCACCGGCCAGCCAGGCCAGGCTCCAGAGCGAACTGTTATCACCGAGTATGACATTAACGACTACCGTCACAAGGCCGAACTCAGTGAACAGCGTCTGTTTACCTCTCTTACTGCTGCGCTGCGCTCATATCGTGATCTGCGCACCATTGAAAATTCCCGCTCTGGCTTACAAGGCGTGGTCGGGGCCACGGGAAACCTTTTTGGCCTGACTTCCATGGATACATTTTTGCCTGCTGCCCTGGCGCACTTACTGCAAACCGGCGTTTGTTGTGCTGAATGCGGTCAGGATTACGCCCTGGTCGCGTTGCTTGAAGATCAGGACATAACGCTGTGCGCAACACATGGGCCAGCTCCGGACATAAATGATGTCTTGCGCTCCCGCATCCAGGCTGCCCGTGCCTCTGTTTTACCGCATCAGCCGTATATTACGGACTATGAATTTGTCGCGTGCTTCACCAATCAGCACACCCATCAGGAATACCTCTTTTTTGTTCAATTTGTGCGCCAGCTTTCAGATCTTGAAAAAAACCTGCTGCATATCCTGGGCGGCAATATCGGGGTTGCCCTGCATAATTTGTTTTTGAATGAAGAAATCATCGCCACCCAGCGCGAAGTTGTCCTGACCTTGGGCGAAGTGGTTGAAACCAGGTCCAAGGAAACAGCCCAGCATGTCAAACGTGTTGCCGAATATTCGTATATTCTGGCCCTGCACAGTGATTTGCCCGAAGACCAGGCCCAGCTCCTGCGCATGGCCTCGCCCATGCACGATGTAGGTAAAATCGGTATCCCGGACTCTATTTTGTTCAAACCAGGCAAACTGACTGACGATGAGTTCGCGATCATCAAAACCCATACCGTGATCGGACACGGAATCCTGAAAAACTCTTCGCGTCGTATCTTAAGGGCAGCCGCAACCATTGCCCTGCAACATCATGAACACTGGGATGGACGAGGATATCCTCATGGTTTGCGCGGAGAAGACGCCCATATTTTTGCCCGCATCACAGCCCTGGCCGATGTGTTTGACGCCCTGGCCAGTGACCGGATCTATAAAAAAGCCTGGCCCCTGGAAGAAATTTTTACCTATGTTCAGGAAAAACGCGGCCAGCAGTTTGATCCACGGCTTGTGGATATTTTTCTCGCTCATCGTGAAACCATGGTCACTATTCGTGATATGTATCCAGACGAACTGCCGGAAACATAGCTGATAGCACGGCCTGGCCTGGCTTCCAGCGCCACGCTCTGACCTGCTCTGCCGGGAAAAAATGCTTTTCCAGCTGGGATCACAAGAAAAAACTTGACCCGTCCAGCTCCCTTCCGTATCAGCCGCATCTGTCTGGAGGGGTTCCCGAGTGGCCAAAGGGAACAGACTGTAAATCTGTCGTCGAACGACTTCGGAGGTTCAAATCCTCCCCCCTCCACCACTTCCCTGCCTGATCTGCTATTTTTTTCTGCTCAAGTATCTTCATTCTTTTTCAGCACGCCGTAAAAGGCTCCACGCAAATACAGGAGAACACCATGAGCACCCCAGTACAGCATTGCTATGGAAATGATTTCAGCCATTGTTATGGATGCGGGAAAAATAATCCTGCGGGCCTGCACATTGAAACCCACTGGAATGGCCAGGAAGGCCAGGCTGTGTTTACGCCCAGGCCTGAGCATATTGCTGTGCCAGGTTTTGTGTATGGCGGGCTGTTGGCCTCATTGGTGGACTGTCACGGCGTAGGCACAGCAGCAGCTTCTGTGTCTGTACCAGGCCAGTCAGTGCCCAGGTATGTCACTGCATCACTGCATGTGGATTTTTTGCGCCCCACTCCGCTTGGACCAGAGCTGACACTCCGCGCCTGGGTCAAAGAACAGCGGGGCCGTAAAGTGGTAATCACCGTGGAAATCTCTGCTTTAGGCTCTGTTCGGGTGCGTGGTGAGGTTGTGGCCGTGCCCATGCCAGAAACAATGGGTGTGGAGTAAGATGATTCGGGCCTGCCCTGAGCCTGTCAGATCAAATCGAGACGACCTCACTTGAGATTCCTCCGTCCCTGCTACCCACCGCACTTTGTGCTCGGTCACAGTCGATTGGAATGACAAGCAAAATTTGTCCTTAACACGTGATCATGACATGAAAACGCTGAATTTGTGTACAGGATTTAATCAGCGTTTTCTTAATTTTTGTGTGCATTTTTCTACCCAGTCAATGCTTGTGTAATGCTCCAGGGACGTGTTAGCTTTTTTCACATTGACAGGTTGTTTTTTCTTTTCTGCCTTGCAAACACGTCTTCTGTGAGAGGTATCGTATGAGCATGTTCTCCAAAATTTTATGTCCGGTGGATTTTTCTGATGTCAGCCCGGCCATTGCCCAGACAGCCCGGGAGTTTGCCCAGAAATTTGGCGCAGAAGTTATTGTGGTCTATGTGGCCCCATCCATGATTCAGTATGAGATTTTTGACCTGCCAGCCGCTTCCCTGCCCCAATTAGTGGGCGATATTGTCAGCGGAGCAGAAAAAAACATGGCTGAATTTGTGGCCAAACATTTTGTTGGAGTATCAGCCACAGGCAAGGTTATCAGCGGTGATGCTGCTGACGCCATTGTCAGTTTGTCCCAATCTGAAGGCGCAGACATTATTATCATGGCCACGCATGGCCGCCAGGGCATTAACCGCCTGCTTTTCGGCTCTGTGGCGGAAAAAGTGGTTAAAACAGCTCCTGTGCCTGTGCTGACAATCCGACCCCAACAATAAACCCCACGGCTCCCCTGCGGAGCCGTCACCTGTTTCATGCGTTTTTTTGCTCTGCATTTTTTTCGACTTTCTCCTCTCCGTGATCTCTGCGCCTACGCGCTGACCATGCTGGCCCTGGGCTGGCTGTTGGTTCATGGCGCTGAGACCTCGGGCTACACATGGCAATGGTCGCGGGTTTCGGCCTTTTTTCTGCGCCCGGATGGCTCTTGGGGGCCGTTGCTGCATGGCCTGGGCCTGACTGTAATATTATCTGCCCTGGGCTTGCTTGGCGCCACAGGCGTGGCCTTGATGACGGTTTTGCTGCGTTTGTCCAGATCCTGGCTGGGCCAGGCCCTGGCGCGTATCTATCTTGAAACTATCCGCAATACCCCGCTCCTGGTGCAGATTTTTTTCATTTATTTTGTTTTTGCGCCCTGGATTGGCCTGGGCCGTATGGCCTCGGCAGTGCTGGCCCTGTCTCTTTTTGAAGGAGCGTATGCATCTGAAGTGTTACGCGCCAGCATTTTGGCCATTCCCAAAGGACAATGGGAAGCAGCCCAGAGCCTGGGTATGCCTCGATTTTCTGTCTATACCCAGGTTATTTTGCCCCAGGCTGTACGTCTGGCCCTGCCTCCCTTAACAAGCCAAGGCGTATCGCTCATTAAAGACTCAGCCCTGGTTTCAACCATTGCCATCATGGACCTGACCATGCAGGCCCAAATCATTGTGGCAGAAACCTTTTTAAGTTTTGAAATCTGGTTTACCGTGGCAGCCTTGTACCTCCTGCTGACAGGAACAGTATCGCTGCTGGCCAGGCAATTAGAAAACAAAAGGTAGTGTATTTTGCACTGATCTATCTTTTTCAGAAATAAACCAAAACACGTAAGAGGGAATTATGCATAAATTTTTTTTGAGTATTTTTTTTGCTCTGGTCCTGTTGCTGCCATGCACAAAGGCTGAAAGCAGCCAGAAAAGCATATTGGACTCTGTGCTTGAACGCGGCGTATTACGGGTGGGTTTTGATACCTTTGTGCCCTGGGCCATGAAAAATGCAGATGGAGACTATGTTGGCTTTGAAATTGATGTGGCCAGGCGTCTGGCTCAGGACATGGGCGTGCAGGTGGAGTTTGTGCCAACCAAATGGTCTGGCATTATCCCGGCCCTGCTCACCAATAAGTTTGATATTGTTATCGGTGGAATGGGCATTTTACCAAGCCGAAACCTCAAGGTTAACTTCAGCATTCCTTATGAGTACTCAGGCATGTCTGTTGTGGCGAGCACAAAAGCCGCGCCAGACATGACCAGTCTGGCAGATTTGAATACTTCGGACAGGATTCTGGCAGTCAAAACCGGGGCCACGTCTGTGGCTGCGGCACAAAAACACATGCCTTTGGCTACCTTGCGCATGTTTGATGATGAAGCGCAGGCCTTGCAGGAAGTCTTAAATGGCCGGGCACATGCCATGGTTGCCTCAGCGCCCTTTCCAGAACAACAGGCCCTGCGGCATAATAATTCCCTGTACCTGCCCTTGCGTGGCGAACTTTTTACCAAAGAACCCATTGGCTTTGCCCTGCGCAAAGGGGACGTGGATTTTTTGAACTTTCTCAACAACTGGATCACGGTCATGCAGACTGATGGCTGGCTGGAAGAACGCCACAGCTATTGGTTCAAAACCGTGGACTGGGAACGCGAGTTGCAGTGATTTTTTGCGCTCAGACCAGGACAGGTACACGCTCCAAGGGCCGTGGGCCTGTCCATCCTCTGGATATATTTTTAGCCGTGCTTCTTCTTTGCGTGGCTCTTTTTTTCTATGTATCCGGGGCAGAATTTTTTGGGCGTGAATGGCGCTGGGACGCTTTGAGCGTGTATATATGGCGTGGCTCTGGCCGACCAGGGCTTTTGCTTGAAGGCCTGGCCACAACACTTCGGCTGACTTTCTGGGCTACCTTGTGGGCTATTGGCTTTGGTGTGCTGGCTGGCCTGGCGCGCACCAGTTCCAGCCTGTACCTGCGCCTTATGGGCGGAACCTATGTGGAATTATGCCGCAATATCCCGCCCCTGGTGCTGGTGTTTTTATGTTATTTTTTTCTTGGGGATCAGCTTGCGGCCTTGTTCAGTCTTCAGGATGCTCTGCGTGACGCGCCGCACCTGCTGCGCCAGATAGCGCAAATCTGCATGGGTCGGCTGGATCAACTTGATGCCTTCAGCACTGCGGCCTTTACTCTGGGCTTATATGAGGGGTCGTATGTGGCGGAAATTGTACGCGGAGGTATTGAATCCATTGAACGCGGCCAGTGGGATGCCGGGCAGGCCCTGGGGTTTTCGCGCTTGCGTGTGCTCTGGCTCATTGTCCTGCCTCAGGCATTGCGTTCCATGATTCCTCCCCTGGCCGGACAACTTATTTCAACCATCAAAGACTCAGCCATTGTGTCTGTTATTTCCATTCAGGAACTGACCTTTCAGGGTATGCAGATCATGGCCACCACGTACCTGACATTTGAGGTCTGGACCTGCGTGGCGGCCTTGTATTTTGTCGTCACGTTCAGCTGTTCCCTGGCTGCCTCAGCATTGGAACGCCGATTAGAACGGTGAACAGAATATGCTGATTACACTGTGCAGAATGACAATGTAATCAGCGCGTTCTCAGAGCAGGCTTGGCAGAAATGTGATGATCTGCGGAAAAAGAGCAAGAATAATCACGGCCATAATAGTGGCCAGCAAAAATGGATAAATCCCCCGAAAAATGGATTCCAGACTGATATTTTGTTTCATGGCCGTGGTTACGCCATAGACGACATAGACATTGATGCCCACAGGCGGGGTCAAGACACCCATTTCCGTGACCAGAACAATAATGATCCCAAACCAGATAGGGTCAAAGCCCAGATTAAGGATCACCGGATAAAACACCGGCACCGTAAGCATGACCATGGCCAGGGAATCCATAAAACATCCGCCAATAAAATAAATAACCAGAATCAGGCCCATAACCACTAAAGGGGCCACATCCAGCCCGCCAACAAACGTGGCCATGGTAAAAGGAATGCGCGTGACTGCCAGAAATTTGCCAAACACCACGGCTCCGGCAACCAGAAAAAGAATCATACATGAGGTGCGCAGGGTTTCTTCCAGTGATTTGACGATAAGAGCCACAGAAAGCTGGCGTTGCACCACTCCCAGGGCAAGCACAGCCAGCGCCCCTACTGACGCGGCTTCTGTGGGCGTAAACCAGCCTCTGGACAGCCCGACCATGACCAGCACAAAAACGCAGAGCGTATCCAACAGGCCCGTAAGCGAGCGCAAACGATCTGCCCAGCCAAAGCGTTGTCCCGGAGGGCCAAGGTCTGGCCTGCGCTGGCATGAAATGGCAATGGCTGCGATAAAAAGACCAGTGAGCAAAAAGGCCGGGATAACACCGGCAATAAAGAGCTGGCCAATGGATTGCTGGGTAAGCACCCCGTAGATGATCAATACAACACTGGGCGGCATGACCATGCCCAGCCCACCGCCTGCGGCCACTGATCCTGCGGCCAGACGATCACTATAGCCAAAGCGTTTCATTTCCGGGATAGCAACAGTGGCCATGGTTGCGGCAGTGGCCGGGCTGGACCCGCAGACCGCGCCAAAGGCTGTGCACGATGACACAGTGGCCATGGCCAGGCCCCCACGAATATGCCCGAAAAACCGGTAGGCAGTGGCAAACAATCTGCGACTGATACCCGCATTAAAGGCCAGCTGGCCCATAAGAATGAACAGGGGAATGGTGGTTAAATCATAGGAGACAAAAACATCATACATGCTGCGACTGAGCATACTAAGTCCTGCCGGTACAGAGGTCAGCAGGCTGAAGCCAACAAAACCCACAGCGCCCATGGCAAAGGCCACTGGCATACGCGTGGCAAAAAGCAAAAGCATGACGCCAATGCCTGCAAAGCCGATCATGGTTTGACTCACATGCGCCTCCATTCACAGATAAAGCGCACTGTATCCACAACCATGCACAGGGTGGTCACAGCAAAACAGCCTGCCAGAACATAGATAAAAAAATGCTCTGGAAGATGCAGGTTCATGGAGACTTCGCCGGAGATCTGCTTATCATGGGCATATTTGGCCATCATCCAGGTCACGATGCTGAAAAAAGCAATGGACAGAATTTCACGCAGAAGTTTGAGCCAGCGTCTGGTACGTGTGCGCAAAAGCTGAACAAAAATTTCAACTCCAATATGAGAACGATGTTCGTGTGCGTACGGCAGACTCAGCCCCAGGGCTAATACAGCCAAAAACGCGGCAATTTCTTCTGATCCAAACACAGGATGCTTCCCCAGCCGACCAAGAACATCTGTTCCTGTAATCACTGCCATGCCCAGAACACAGAGGCAGGCGCCCCAGCGCATCAGGGTGCTTAAGCGATGCAGTGCGTGTGCAATGATGTGCATAGGCTCATGCTCTCCAAAATTGTGTCTATTGGTCATAATCATAACAAGGGGCACTCATGTGCCCCGCTATATTTTTGCCAATTACTTCATCTTCTCGCGCATGAACGCAAGAAGCGCCTGGCCATCTACGCCATGTTTGGCGCATTCAGCCTCATACTGGGTAAAAATAGGAGCCATGGCCGCAGACCAGCGCCCAGCTTCGGCATCATCAAGACTCACCACTGTGTTACCAGGCTGCTGCAGAAAAAACTCCAGGCCTTCTGCATCGCTGTCATCCCAGGCCTGTCCGTGCTTGGGTATCCACTCAGCACTGACCTTGGTTATAACCTGCTGGACTTCTTCAGGCAAAGAATCCCAGACATCCTTATTCATGACCACAAAAAATGTAGTCGTATAGGCAACAGCGGTGCTGTCTGTCAGATAATCAACAACTTCAGCCATTTTCCAGCCTTTGTTCGTTTCCACCGGATAGATACCGCCATTGACCACACCTTTTTGGATGGACTGGTACGAGTCAGGCATGGACATGGCCACAGGGCTGCCACCCAGGGCGCTGATAACGCTGGCACTGTTTCCTGTGG